>JANXEA010000005.1 GCA_025059045.1 Candidatus Bathyarchaeota archaeon
CAATGATAATTGATCAAGAACGCAGATTTTCTATTTATGGCACAAGAGGGGTTGGGAAAACAACAGCAATGCAGGGCATACTTTTGGAAACGCTTCTGCAATCTCGAGATTTGAAGGTTCTGCCTATTTCAGTCACAGTTAAAGGCGCCAAAGCAGCTTCTAGCATAAAAGAGTTGGAAGATGCATTTTATAGATCCGTAATATTAGGAGTCTGGAACATATCACAGCTTAAAGAAAGAGAGAATAGAATAAAAGAAAATGCGCAAAAATACGCTCCCTGGATAGCTCGCAAAATTCTAGAGGTATCGTCGATAATCTTTCCACCGCTCATATTAGCTTCCGACGTATGCGAGAAATGCCTAAAATGGCTTATTAACAGACTAAATAAACCTAACGTTGAAGCGATTATCACCTCGAAGGATTTAGATATTAGGCATGTATCTGAAATGCTTCTTTCAAAACTAACAAAGGATGAAGGCATTCCCATATTCGCTATAGATGAACTGGATAAAATGAGCTCTGACATGTTACTTTCCGACTTTTTTGACGGAAACCAATCATGGTTTCAAGGCAAAAGAGGAATAATAACACTAACATATACATTTGGAGAATCAATGAAAGAGGCTACAACATCCTCGGTTCGAAGGTTATCCACGGTAGAAACTTATCCAGGAGTTACTAGATATGAAGATGTAGAAAAAATAATACACTCTAGAGCTTTCATAGGAATATCACAAATTCAGAAACAAGAAAAAACTGCGACTGAAACAGTCCAAAAGATTCTACCTCCAGAGACCATAAAGGCGCTGCTAAATGTCTCTGCTCCAAATACGTATTTGATGCTAGAAAGAACATATGAAGCAATTCAGGCAGCAATCGAGTCAAAATCGGAAATAGTTGAACCAGAACACGTTTTCAAAGAGGAAAAAGAAATTGAAATCCCGACGAAACTCGAATATCAAATATTAAAAGAGCTAAGTAAAGGAAGACTCACACCAAAGGACATTGCAGAACGAATTGATAGGCCTCTACCATCCATAGTTCGCGCCCTCAAAGAAATGATGAACAAGAATTGGGTCGTAAGAGTAGGCGCAGGCAAAAGAGCTTATTATTCCTTAACCAATCGAGGAGAAACCGCGACAAGAAGACACGTCCATAATTAACACAAAAAACGTTAATAATATATAAACAACCACTAAAAATTAACAAAAAGTTATCCATTGGACTGCTCAATACTTCTTATAAATGCTCAACATAATTGAGCAAATAAAACAGAAAAAGAAGGGTTTGCGGGAGTTTTCGCCATGACTTAAAAGCCGTTCAAATCCCACCCCCGCACTTTTGAGTGCAAATGCGAGCTACTATTTGCTGAGTAAGAAGGTGATTAAACCATTCACTATTAAGAGTATGCTAAGGCATGGTGTTGACTTAGTGGATTCAAGACAATTACTAATTTTTTAATAAAGCAAATCGGTCTAACGGAACAGATGAATCACCCTTGGTAGCTGGGGAGCTTATCTTAGAATAATATGCCCAGCCATGGTCAAAATTTTTTTTAAAAAAGGAGTTAAAGGATAAATTAATGTGCACCTTTAGGATATCAAGTGTTTCTGTTAGGGTCTGCTGAAGTGATGAAATGGTAAAAGGCTTGAGATTTACGGTTATTGTTGAGGATACCCTTAGTAAGAAGTTAAAGAGCTTTGAAAGTCTCAGGGTTGAGCATGGTTTATCGTTTTATTTAAAATTAACAAGCGGGGAAGGTAAAGATCATTGCATTATTGTGGACACTGGTCCTCCTTCAAGTATAGTTGTTCAGAATGCTGAGGTTCTGCATGTAGATCTTGGGAGGACGGATACTATAGTGTTGACACATGGCCATTATGATCACATAGGCGGGTTGCTATCTTTATTAAGACACATTAATAAAAGGATCCCAATTATTGCGCATCCCAGAATCTTTGAGCCCAAATTGGCGTATAAACCTTTCTTGACGAGTGTCGGCGCCCCATTCTCGAAGCATGATGTAGAAGCAGTTGGCGGCCTGCTTATCCTTTCACGTAACCCTATAGCCATATCGGAGGATGTTTTTTCAACAGGTGAGATTGAGAGGGTAACCGGTTATGAGGATGTGAAGGGATTTTGGACTGTAAGCCGTGAGAGGTTCATCGAAGACATGATGATCGACGAGCAGGCGTTAGTGATCAAAGTGGATGGGAAGGGGCTTGTAATCATTTCGGGATGCAGCCATTCAGGGATCATTAACGCGATACACTATGCAAAAAAGATGATGAAGGTGGAGAAGATCTATGCTGTAGTCGGCGGCCTACACCTCTCCAATGCAAGTGAAGAAAGAATAAAAAAGACTATGGAAGATCTTAAGAAAATTGACCCAGAAATCCTTTATTTAGGCCACTGTACAGGTAAAAAGGCTGTTGAGACCTTGCGGGAAAGTTTCGGAGATAGATGTGAAACGCTTTTTACAGGCCTTTCAGTCAACCTCTAGGTTGTCGCTTCAAGATCTCGATAATCACATCTTCGTCTCCTCTGACGGTAATCCCTTTCAAGGCGGATAACATTCCTAGCACTGTTCTCCTGACAAACTCTGAAACAAATGGCTGAAGTGGAACATCCTCTCCATTCACTTTTATTTTGACCTTCAAGGCTGGTCTGAGTCTGAGGTGTATGCATTCTTCAGCTGTTGCCCTTCCTTCGATTATGTCGACTGCTAGATCCTCGCAAGATGTTCTGCCGCATTTGCCACAATCCAGTCTTGGAAGTATATCTAGACACTGGTAAACCTTCGTCATTTTCTCAACAAACCAATGCGTTTTTTGGAGAATAGCGGCCAAATCCTTTTTTAAATTCATAACGTTTACATCCACGTCATATAATGAGCAGAATGCGATTATCTCGCCTTTAGCCTTCTCTTTAAATTCGATGTAATCTTCTTTGCCCTTAACACAGATAATCTTCCCAATCTTCACATCGCCAATAACAAACGATGAAAAACCCTCAAGCAAGAGTACCGAAGCTCCTTCTTCTGCAGAGTATCTACGCAAGGCCTCAATAACTGAAGAATCCAAAGGTTTTCTAATTCTGACGGCTACCTCAACGTCTGAGGCGGCTGCCGCCAGTTGAGCGCCTGCCACCGTATATCTCCAAGTGTCCTTTCCTTCAGCGTCCATTGAGAAACCCTTCTCGTTCACATGCTTTGCACAGGCAACCTTGATGCCTCTGGAGACGAAACTGGACGTCAATGCCTCAATCACCAAAGTCTTCCCGGAGTTCTTGCGACCTATTACCGCAACAACAGGGATTCTCCCAAGATTCAACAATATCCACTCCAATATTGTTGGAGCCGCAAAACCGCAATTAGGGTTACATAAGGGATTTCGGAAATTACCAATCTCGGTTACCCAAGCCTAAGAGAGACTCCCGATCTTCCTCCTCTACTTGCCTCCGCGCGGACGAGTGGAGCAATATATCTCCAGAGCCAATGAACAAATTCCTGCGGGTTCTTAGTTTGAATGTAAACTTCGCCTGGACCTGTGACCTCTGTTACCAGCCCTTCTCCTCCCAGAATCGTAGATTTTAGGCCGCCAAACATTCTAACCTTATATTGGCAGGTTGTGCTTAATGCGGCTAAATGGAAGTTATCGACAACTATGCTCTCTCCAGCCCTAAGTTCATGCATGTCTATCGCTCCAAACGTGTTAATAAACAATAAACCCTGGCCCAATGTTTTGATCATGAAGAGGTTTTGTCCGAAAAGCCCCTTTGTGAAACCTTGCCACTGTGTGTCAAGCGTAACGCCCGGTGTCGAAGCGATATAAGCTGAACTCTGGACGATATAGCCCCTTTCCGGGCTCACCTTGAGACATGTGATGTCTCCAAGCGGTGCAGAGACAAAGCCAACTTTACCCTCTCCGCCGCGTGCTATATAATCATTTATGAAGAGGGTTTCGCCTCCGAGCAGCGACACTTTTATCGTGCCCCAGACCCCAGACTCGGCTAACCTAGTTCTCGTCTTAACCTCAATGTTGCTGCTCATATAGGTCATGGAGCCTGCTTCAGCTGTAATAGAGCCTCCAGGTGGAAGATGCACCTCCAACAGTGAATATGACGGTCTATACTTTATCTCGTACTCTATCGGTTTATGCGCGCCTTCAGCCGCATAGAGCTTAGCTCCACATTTTGGGCAGAACTTCGCCTCTTCGTCGACTTTGATCCCGCAATTTGGACAATTTGCCAAAAGATTCCACCTAAAGAATTACCCTTTAGCTAATAAGCATATATCCTTTATGAAGCAGGAGCTAATTAAAACGTCTCATAATGCACTATCTCTTCGAGTGGACGCTTATATGGCGGCCGGGGAGTTTCAGCAGGATATCCTATTGGGATCAGAGCGACTGGCCTCAAGCCATGAGGAACCTTCAAAACCTCCCTTACCTTATCCTCATTGAAAGCTCCAACCCAGCATGCTCCAAGCCCAGACGCCTCGGCCGCTAAAAGTATATTTTGTGTCGCGGCCGCCGTATCCTGCAAGCAGTAAAGCTCAGCTCCACGGATGCCATAGCCGCGCCTTGACCAGTCAACATTTGCGCATACAACAATCACTACTGGAGCCTCCTCTACGAAAGACTGTCCCAAAGCAGCTTCACATAATCTTCTCTTTATCTCAGGCCTTCTGACCACTATGAACTCCCATGGCTGTATGTTCCCCGCGGAAGGCGCGCATCTTGCAGCCTCAATCAATTTCATTACGTCCTCCTCAGGCGGTATTTTTTCTGTGAAGGCGCGGATGCTCCGCCTCCGCTTTACTACATCGAAAAAATCCATCTCAGAAACCTCCTAGAATACTTCTTCAATATTCATATATCAAGATTTAAGTTTTTAATCAGGATACGAAATATTCATCATAGCACTAAGTTTTTTGACTTTAAAGTTTTGATGTAGGCTTCTAGACCGCTTGCAAATCCCATTGCTTTGCCAACCTCCTTTGTAAATCCCCTTATCTTTGCCAGCGTCCGAACAGCCTTGTCTAGCCCTGAACTATACTGAAACGCTTTCTTAACCCTAAAGGCTGCGAATTCAGGAACCCCCATCTCAAGCGCCACCTGCCTTAACATATGCTTCCTTATACCATCATCCTTACCTAGGATCTTGCTCTTTATAGGCAACTCCTTCGCAAACTTGACAAAGTCCTCGAAAAGAAACGGGCAGACATATTTGACTCCGAAGAGATTTGAGACCTTCTCGATTTCTCGCATGTCTTCGTATGCCGTTTTCACGAGATTCTCCATTAGACGCTTAACGCTGAGCTCATCTCCAAAACTTTCTTTATAGATATTGTATCCGCAGAAAAGCTCATCTAACCCATTCGCAGAGGCGACGACTCTTATTCCATGCCTTGAGGCAAGTCTGAAGACGAAATAGAAGCAGACGCTGTTCTCAATGCATGAGATCCTCTCGGTCTCGACAACACGTAGAGTATCCATCAAACCCTCTTCAAGGTCTTCCAGAGAAACTACTTCGTTAACTATCTTGAGACGCATTGCATTCGCTGTCTCCTCGGCTATTCTGATGTCACGATCATTTATGAAGCCCACGGTTAGCGCGGTCACCGCCTTTCCCTCATCCTTGCAGACCTTTGCGAGTAGGGAGCTATCAACCCCACCGGAGAATGCGACGCCCAGATTGTCAGCATCAATAGATCTGACCGCTTCTCTAATATGCTTCTTTAATTCATCATTCATCGTTAGAGAAGACCTCATAACAGATTGAACGGTTGGGCGGTTACATTCCCCCTGCAACTTATATAAACTGCTCCAGCCTTGTTAATCCGATTATCTTTTCAAATTCCAAGCCTAGTGCATCGAGGACTTGATCGAATGTTGACTGCAGGTAAGCGACGTACTTGTCTACGTCGATCTCCCTGTCGGTTGCGAGCTCCACGGGCTTTACATAAGGCTCTTTGGTCACTTTCACAAATCTTATTATATCGCCTGCCTTGAGTTCGACTCCCCTATCCCTTAAAAGTCTAGCAGCTTTAACGTGCTGCGGCGTGGTCTTTGTATAGTATCTGGGCAACTTTCCAAGCACAACCTCAAACGCCAACTCGTCAATGCTGTTCCATTCTCGGCGTTTAATCGTGTTATAGCAGTCTCTGATAATCTTTTCAATATCGTTCTTCGCTTCCTCAAAATCCCCAGGTGTCTTAACCTGGCTGAGCCTCTCCTCCATCTCGTCGAAAAACCTCTTAATCAAAACTGGTATATGGCGTTTCTTGCCAGTTAAACCCTTAACATCTACTGTTCCGTCTAAGAGGACGCCTAAATAATTCTTTTTCCGCGAGCTCAAAACAGCGTACCTGTAAGATTTGTCCACGTCGATCTCCATCCCGAGTGATTTTTCACACCATTCAGACAGCGCCTTAATCTGCTCCTGCGTAGGATTCTTCAGAAATATGCTGTCTGTGTCGCCGTATATCACTTGTATCCCAAGCTCTCGGGCCTTCTCTATCGTCTGGGTTATCACGTCCCTACCAATAGCCGCCGTAGCCTCCGCAACAGGTGGGCAATATAGATCGAATGTTTCAGCCCCGAAGACGCCGTAAGAAGCGTTAAGAATAACCTTTAATGCGCTTTGAGTCACGTCGTACCAGTTTCTCTGCGACTTTGGAAGCGATGGATCTTTAGCTTTTGGCTTATACCATTTTACTCTCAAGTCACGAAGTGATCCTATAAGGGCGCTCTCCAACGCTCTCTGCCTTCTACATATCCAATGTGGAGTCCCAGGCACCTTATTCTCTCTGCATTCTTCATGCCCACAACGGATTGACTGATAGCCAAGATTGTAAACTTTGATTATGGATGGATATAGGCTCTGAAAGTCCATAACTCTAACGTTAAAGTGCACTCCCGCTACTGGTTGAACAACGATGGCTCCCATGTACTTCTTTCCCTTAATGATTGCCTTCGTTGCAGTTGTCCCTTTAACCGCTATTATGTCCTCCTGATTTGGAATCAGCATACATTTCCTTCGATGCTCATACTGCATGAAACTCCTTATCCACCTTGAGACACCTTGGCGGCTCACATCCTCCATAGGCATTCTGCTTATCCTAGTCAATATGAGAATCAACTTCATGACGAGGTCGTCATTATAGGAGGTCAGCTCATACGTTATCAGTGCATCATTGAAGCAGTATTCCGCAAGCTCCTTATAGCTTAGATCAGCCACGGGTCTTGATATCTCGATCTTTCTTTTTCCCAGTATTGCTTTAGAGATTTCGTCAAGTGTGACGTTACGGTACTTCTGCCCGAACGCGTAAACCTGAATCGACCTGTTGAAGAAGAACTTGTAAAGGTCGATGTGAACCCCTCGGCGAAGTAGATATACCTCCCTCCCAGGCTCTATGGGAACCTCGCTTCGCTTAAAACCTAACTTCTGGGCTCTATGGTAAAGGTATTTTAGGTCGAAATCATCTCCGTTAAAGGTTATGACGAAGGGATATTCCGCAAGAACTTTAAAGATGGCAGACAGCAGATCCTTTTCTGTATCGTAAAATTCAACACTTACATCGTGGAGTATGCCGAGCTGATAATCATCAATTTTCTTGTCTTCACGCTTAAGAAGAAAAACCCTTCTCTCATCGTCTGAGCTGACAGTAGAAGCGCAGATTACTGGGTAATCTGCAACGTCGGCATCTGGTACACGTGTAGCCACGGGTGAGAAGACCTCAATATCGATGGCGATACGTCTCATCTCTGGCGCCGGATATTCCAGAAGCCTAACCCAAGACCTTAGATAGGGAAAGAGATCTTTCGGTTCATCATTGAAATTGTTCCTGAGAATCTCATCCACAGTCTTTTCCGCTTCCTCATATAGGACTGGAACCAGGTTTCCATCCTCAATCCTATATATCATGCCTGGAGAAAGATCTAAATCAAATATGTAACATTGATAGTATTTTATCGCTGCCTCCCAAACTTTCGGCTGCTTCGAATCCCCAAATATCTTCACATATTCCTCTGGCACTATGTCCCTGATGCATCCTGAGGCGCGGCCACCGATGGCCAAGGGATCTTTAGCAACAATCTTGGTCACTGTTACCCTTCTATCTAAAAGAGCATCATATTTTTCAACAGTCTCAAGGCGGTCGAATCCCGGATGGCTGATCAGCCGATCCATCTTTTGCAGCTCTTCAGGAGATACATTCGTAAAACAGTATGGCTGATGCCCAGTATTGTCGTACCAGAGATAAATCTGCTTAGAGTTCGGTTCATACAGCTTAAGACATGCAGCCTTTTTCTCCCCATCATATGTTACGGATACAAGGTATGAGGGGGCAAGGTTCTTTGGACACTCATCTCCAGCCAGTACGTCCCCCTTTCCTTGTGACAGGTTTTTTTGATTAATCTTCTCTCCTGAATCCGAAAATGATGATTTCACCTTGTCCTTTTCACGTTCTTTTTCGGGAAACTCTAAATATTCGTCAAGACGCCCTAGTACCATCTTACCAGATCCGTCATATTAATAGAGCAGAAATAGATTTAAGGCTTCCAGTTAGATATTTTAGGGTTGTCCCTCCTTTATTAGGGACGTATTCAAACATGCATGGAAGGTCTATATTGCATCCCATTTGGAGCGCCCAAGGGACACTAAATTTGATGGATCAGATAGATCAATGGTTAAGGGAAGTGGCCATTCAGTATGGATATGTCGGCATATTCGCCGTCTCATTTATAGGCGCCTCATCCGTCATCATCCCCATCCCATACACTCTCATCGTCTTCTTCATGGGTAAAATTCTTGATCCCCTTCTTGTCGCATTGTCAGCTGGAACAGGTTCTGCTCTGGGAGAGTTATTCGGCTATCTTCTCGGATTTTTTGGAAGAGCCGCCGTAAGCGAGGAAAGAAAGAAGAAGATGGAATATATGGTGAAAATTTTTGATAGGTACGGCGCGACTATGATCATCTTTCTTTTTGCTTTGCTTCCCCTCCCAGATGATCTCCTATTTATACCTCTTGGAATAATGCGCTACAACTTTTTCAGAGCTTTCTTACCCGCATTCGCCGGTAAGATTCTGATGTGCCTTATTCTCGCCTATGGAGGTCGCCTATCAATCAGCGCTATTGAGGTTCTACTAGGAGGTGAGGGAGGCATATTCACGATGCTGGCTACGGCGATCTTACTTATAATCATCGTTTGCGCCATGCTTAAAATAGATTGGGAAAAATTGTTTCCGTTAAAAGGAGAAAAAGAGGGGTGAAATATACTGTACGGAAAACATGTTTATCATTATGAAGGCGAGGAATGGCTACGCATTTTGACGTGAAAAAATTGATCGGAACAACTTTAACGGATATTGCACTAGGAATCTCCTTCATAGCTAGGATGATTGTATTCTATGCTGAGAACAAAGGGGCGTCTCGAGAACGTGGCTATCGACGCAGAGAGACCTCGAAAAATCCTCCTTTAAGAAGGCATCCCCAGTTAAATGATACTTTAGCGGTGAATGAGATGAATCACTACGCCCAAAGTCTATGTAGAACCTTAAATGATCCCATGCAATTTAAAGATATGAAATTTAGATGGTTGGAATGGTTATGCGAGTAATTGCGGATCTTCACATTCACGGTAAGTACAGCCGCGCTACAAGTGAGAAGATGGATATAGAGGAGATCGAAAGGTTCGCGCCACTGAAGGGATTAAATCTTGTCGGGACGGGAGACTTCACCCATCCAGAATGGCTTAGGCACCTTAAGGATGTACTTGTTGAAGTACCTGGGACAAGCCTATATCAGCCGTTAAAGGCTAAATCTGATCTAAGGTTTATGATCACTGGAGAAGTGTCCACAGTATTCACGTATGGTAAAGAAGTAAAGAAGATCCATCATGTAATCTTCACGCCAAGTTTTGAGACGGCTGAGCAGATTATCGATAGGCTTGCCAACTATGGAAACCTCAAAGCCGATGGAAGACCTACACTAGACATGTCTGCTCCACAACTCGTCGAAGAAATTATGGAAATATCGAGAGATAACGTGGTTATCCCGGCACATGCATGGACACCTTGGTTCAGCATTTTCGGCGCCTTCGCAGGCTTCAATAGTGTTGAAGACTGCTACCAGGATATGACACGTCACATCTTCGCCATCGAAACCGGCCTTTCCTCCGATCCGCCAATGAACTGGCGTCTAAGTAGATTAGACCATTTTGCTCTCGTCTCAAATAGCGATTCACATTCAAGCTGGCCTTGGCGAATTGGACGTGAAGCCAACGTCTTTGAGTTGGAGAAGTTTACCTACCAGAATGTCATAAGGGCCATTAAAGAAAAAGATCCATCATATTTCAGATTTACAATCGAAACCTACCCAGATTATGGAAAGTACCATTGGACAGGACATAGAAACTGCGGCGTGTCTCTGCCTCCACAGGAGGCAATTATGTGTGGAGGATTATGCCCAGTCTGTCACAGGCGACTCACAAAAGGGGTTGAGGAGAGAGTTGAGGAGTTAGCGGATAGACCTGATGGATATAAGCCACCTAATACCCCGGGATATAAATACCTATTACCACTTTCTGAGATAATCTCCACCGTCATCGGCGTCAACTATCCTGGCGTCCAAAAAGTTTGGGAGATTTATAACGTTCTCGTCTCAAGGTTTGGAGACGAGTACACAGTTCTGTTGGAGACACCGATTCAAGCCATTGCTGAAGCCTCAAACTTAAGGATAGCCGAAGCCATATCTCGGGTGAGGGATGGGAGGGTGAAAATAATCCCAGGGTATGACGGAGTTTATGGTCAAATAGTAATCTTTCCTGAAGATGAGAAAGCCAATGCGGAACACAGGGAAAAAGGGGTGAGTAAGCAGAAGTCCCTATCAGATTTTGTCTGAGGGTCACTTAAACGTCTTTCGCTCTACAATCTATTATTCGATCTAAATCTCCTGAAGAAAAAACTTCCCCAATTATCATTTCAAGCCATTTTAAGTCAACTTCATCGAAGCTTTCGACTTTATCACTGTCAACATCCAAAACTGCCACTACCTCACCTCTCTCATTAAGCAATGGTATTGCAATTTCGGATCTCGATCTAGGATCACATGCGATGTGACCTGGAAAACGGTCCACGTCTGGGACGATGATCGGCTTCTTCGTTTTTACCGCTCTGCCACAAACGCCTGTGAGCGGTATCTGAGCACATGCAGGCGGTCCCATTGAGGGGCCCAGCTCAAGAAGACTCCCCCTATTAAAGTAGAAGCCTATCCAGAAGAAATAAGGGATATGCTCCTTTAGAACTTTACAAAATATTTTCATCTTTTCAAATAATGGTCTATTGGAGCACGCGCCCACAATCTCTCGGAAACAAAAATTATACAATTCTTCTTTGCTAGACCCTTTCAAGTTACACACACTTCATACCATCCTACGGACAGAAAATATTTATAAGCATTAAGCCTAAAGGATCGCACGCCTAAAAGTTTGCTTAGAATTCCACATGTGGTATTACAGTTGAGGGACACTTATATCCGGCGGAGATTTGACCCCCCATTAGAGAGGCCGTCCCTTATCATCGGGCTTCCTGGACCGGGAAATATTGGAAGGATTGCAGTAAAGTTGCTAATTGAAAAATTAGAGGCGAAGATATTTGCTGAACTATATTCGCCTACATTTCCAGACCATGTGCTTATCAGTAGGAGAGGCGTATGCCGTCTCCCAAGGTACGAATTTTACATCGCGAAAGATCGAAGTGACATTGTCATTTTAACCGGGGATGGTGAACCGTCGGTTGAGGATGTCACAGCACATTATGAACTCGGCAATGATGTGATAGATTTTGCCGCGCGTTTAAGAAGTAGAAGAATCATCGTTGTCGACGGGCTGCAGGCTCTTCAACCTACTGGAGATATACTTGTAGCATCGACATCTAAGAAAATGTATGCTGAGTTAACAGGTATGGGTGCTGCTCAGTTCAGGAGTGGAAGTATAGTTGGGGTTCAGGGGCTGATATTAGGCCTTGCTAAGATGAGGAGAATGGAGGGAACGGGTATTCTAATTTCTACGGAGGGTTTGAAATCAGATCGAATAGGTGCATTCAGAGCTTACGAGTTTCTTGTAAGGATGCTCGAGAAGGAAAGGGCATGAGAGCTGGAAGTTCCTTTCTTACTTTTTAGATTTGAGAAGATTTAGCTTCTCTCTTACGAGCTCGTTCGCCATAACTGGATCCGCTCTTCCATTTGTCTTCTTCATCAGTTGACCTATTAAATAGTGAATCGCTTTTTCGTCCTTGAATGAATCTTGAACGGCTTTTGGATTTTCGTCGAAGACAATATCTATTAAGCCGCTTAAAATATTCCGGTCATCTATCTTCATTAGTCCCTCCTCCTCCACTATTTTTTGCGGATCATCACCAGTTTGGATCATCTTCGGCAAAATTGTCTTAGCTATCTTTCCGCTTATCACCCCATCCTTAATCATTTTTATCATTTCAACAAGTTTCTCCGGGGTTATTTTAGATTCTTGTATCTCAAGATCGCTCTCATAGAGATAACGCAGAAGATCGCTCATTATCCAGTTGCTCACTTCTTTCGGCTCCTCATATAACTTTACACATTCTTCGAAGAAGTCGGCTAATTGTTTTGAACCCACAAGAACCTCTGCGTCATATCTTGGCAGACCATAAGTGGCCATAAACCGTTTCATCCGTTCTTCCGGGAGCTCAGGCATCTTCGCCTTAACTTTTGAAATAAATTCTTCATCCAGAACTACGGGGGGAAGGTCGGGTTCTGGAAAGTAGCGATAATCCTGTTCCTCCTCCTTGGTTCTCAGAGACACCGTTATCCTTCTCACCTCGTCCCAATGCCTTGTCTCCCTCTTTACAAGCAATCCTTTCTCTATCAGCCCTTTCTGCCTGGTAATCTCAAAACTTAAGGCCCTCTCAACCTCCTTAAAGGATGATATGTTCTTGACCTCAACTCTAGTCCCTCCCGCTAAAGAAATATTGGCATCGCATCGCATAGCTCCCTCTAGACTGCCATCAAAAATTCCTAAATGCTCAAAAACGGACCTAAGTTTATGGAGAAAGATCCTAGCTTCCTTCGGCGAATTTAAGTCTGGCTCTGTCACCGTTTCCAGGAGGGCTACACCTGAACGATTATAATCTACAAGCGTATATGGTGACTGATCAATAGGACCGATATGGACAAGTCTACCAGGATCCTCTTCTAGGTGCACGCGGCTGATCCTCACCTTCTTTCTTCTCCCCCCATCCTCTATGAAGAGGTAGCCTTTAGTCGCTAAGGGGACGCCTCCAGCCTTATCATATTGGGTGATCTGAAAGTTCTTCGGTAAGTCCGGATAAAAGTAATTCTTACGAAAGAATAACATGCGTTCCGAGATCTTACAGTTTAAGGCAAGGGCGGCCATGACAGCGTATTCGACAGCCTTCTCGTTGAGGATGGGAAGCGAGCCTGGAAGGCCTAGACATACGGGACACACAACAGAATTTGGTTCCTTGCCTCTATAATCTGAAGGGCAACTACAAAAAAGCTTCGTCTTTAGACTGGTGAGCTGAGTGTGAATCTCGAGGCCTATCTTAACACCTTCATCATCTCTTGACATTATGATGAACCGTCGCTTAAAGGATAAAAAATAATAGTTTAAGCCTCGTATTAAAAGGATTTTCTGGACAACTGGAAAATTATAACTTTTAGGTTCTAAAAAGTCTTTAGCGGATATGGAGGAAGGATCTTTGGACGTGAATATGGAGATGACGGCGAAGGACGGCGATATGGCCGTTAAACGTGGAGACCTAATCATAGTTGTGGATGCGTTGAGATGCACTTCGAGCATAGTAACCGCGCTTAGCAATAATGCAAAAGCGGTTATTCCCACTCGCTCATTGAAGGGTGCACTCTATCTGAAAAGGAATAACCCCGAATACCTGACCGCTGGCGAGAGGGGCGGATTAAAACCGAGGGGCTTCGATTTTGGGAACTCGCCTCTCGAATTTACATGTGATAGGGTATGTGGCAAAACGCTTATCTTCTCAACTACGAGTGGAACCCTGGCATTAACAAACGTGAAGGATGCCCCATGGATTCTACTTGGCTCTTTCCTTAACGCGAGCGCTGCAGCATCGAAGTCTTTTCAGATAGCCTATAGTAATGGACTCAATATTACCATTCTGCTTTCAGGGAGCCAAGGTAGGTTCTCACTAGAAGATTTTCTATGCGGCGGTGCAATTGTAAAGAGATTAAGTAAAATGGGAGTTAATCTTTCAGATGCCGCCTTCGCAGCCCTATTATCTTTTGAGCGGGCAGAGAGTAATCTGCTTGAGCATGTAATGAGGGGCGCGCATGCCAAAAAATTGGCGGGGATAGGGTTTAAAAAAGATGTGGAATTCTCATGTCAGCTAGATATTTTTGACACTGTCCCATTCTATAAGGAGGGAGTTATCAAACTTCTCATCTAGACGTGACCGGCGAATAAGCGCATATATTGCTTGGCCTTCTCCTTCACTCTGTCTCTTGCAGGCCCTCCCAGCTTACGGAAGTCTTTCTCGCTAGGATTAGCCTGATATGCCTGGATGAAACCTTCTATGAAGGCGATTGAGAGGGCGGTGGCAACGTTAACCTTGGTAACACCGCCTGTCTGAATGGCATCCAGCAATGTTCCTTCTCCCTTTGCGAGTTTGATTCCTTTTTCACGTGCATCCTTAGGTGACATGAGTATACCTGATGAGCCGTGAGAGACGAGTGGAAGACTTGTGCGTTCCTGTATCTCTATTAGGCGGTCAACACGGATTGGCCAGATGTCATCCCATATTCCGTGTATTGAACCGAAAGCCGCTGCAAGAAAATCGCAGCCAGTCTTCGATACAAAATATTCTACGTCTTCAGGTTTGGCCATTAGGTCCTCAACAGATTTTCCAGCCCTTTCACGAATTATTTTGACAGCTTCGGCGGCTGGGAGATTTCTCAGATGCGCTATCTCCGATGAAGTGAAGTAGTCCTCAATTTTCGGTATCTTTCCGAGCTCGGCTTCCACTGGCACACCTTTTGCGTGGCACATCTCAACGACCTGACGGGTTAACCTTATATTCTCTTCGAAGGGCAATGAAGAACCGTCGAAAAGTACGGCTGTGAAACCTGCATCCAATGCTTTTTTAACCTGATCGATTTCCGTCGCATGATCTAGGTTAAGTGCAACTCTAACATCAGTCTCGGAGGCAGCTATCTTCACCATCCCTGCGCCAAGGGCCCAACCCGCATATTTACTTGCGCCTGGACTGAGCTGAATTATAAGATCCACGGGTTCCCCTAGTTCTTTGCTTGCCTCTTCAGCCGCCCATATAAAAGCTTGCACCATTTCCATGTTGTTGGCGTTGAATGCTCCAACCGCTCTTCGCTCCTTCAATGCCGGCAAGAGTAGATCCCGCTCATTTACAAGAGGCATTCGCATTCACCTACTAGATGCTCCCCTAATATGGTGAGCGAGTAAAATAAAAACTTTCTGGATCGTTAAAGATGCCCATCAGTTTCTCTAAAATTAGGTAATCTGGAAAGAATTATGCCGCATCATCTGGAATTAAAATGTTTTTTTATTGTCGAAAAAGAAAAAAGGAGAACTTTCGCTGAACTTCCTTCTCGGTTTAAATCTTAGAGATCCTTGCCACCGTGGCTCCTTCATTAGTGCTGAGTGTCAGTTTGCATTCCATTGAGAGAACACGAATGGTATTTCCCTCATTTTTTACTTCGACATCGCCATCGATAGTAGGGGGAGAGCTAACCGTAATCGTAGTTAAGTTCGGGCTTCTCCACGTAATCTTATAGCCATTAGCTTCCTTGGTGATCTCGCATCCCCCATAGATGTCGTACTTCATCTCTTGAGTGTTAGGCGACTTTTTCTTTCCGAAGAGCTTCATTTTGACCACTTTAAGATGAAACAAGCGGTTACTAACTTAAAGCTATCGGAAACTTCAGGAATAATCGTCAATTCACATCAGTAGTCTCGGGCTTGGATCCAATGACGTGGACGTTCACATATAAAATTAAGTCGCCGCGATATACAACCTTTGTCTTGAAGGCTGAGGGGGGAACAAAAAGATTAATAGGCCGCATAATGTCAAAATCATTATCCCATCCGATCTCGTGAAGAGTATGCCTAACCATTACGAGTCTGAAGCCCCAAGTTTCCGCACTATGTTATCTATCTCTCTTAATACACGCATACTATAATGGTGGTTTGATATGGGACGCTACAAGCAGATCGAGGAAATCATTAGACTCATGAATGACCAAGAGAGGATTAGAAACACCAGCATAATCGCTCATGTAGATCATGGCAAGACAACTCTTTCCGACAGTCTACTTGCTGCGGCGGGAATAATAAGCGAGCAGACAGCTGGACAGAAACTTTACCTAGACTCGTGGGAGCTTGAGCAGAAGAGGCAGATGACCGTCTTCGCCTCCAACATTAGCCTAGTCCACAATTATAAGGGGAAGGAGTATCTTATCAACTTGATAGACACGCCCGGGCATATAGATTTCAGCGGTGCAGTTACACGTAGTCTCAGGGCTGTCGACGGTGCCCTAGTAGTTGTAGACGCCGTTGAGGGCCCTATGACCCAGACTGAAACCGTTCTGATGCAGGCTTTACGCGAGAAAGTAAAGCCCCTGCTCTTCATAAATAAGGTTGACCGGCTGATTAGGGAGATAAAATTGACGCCTGAAGCCATGCAGAGCAGATTCGCCAAGATAATCATGCGAATAAACAGTCTGATAGAGAGGTATGCTCCGCCTGAACACAAAAAAGACTGGCAGGTTAGGGTTGAGGACGGAAGAGTTGCCTTTGGATCAGCCCTTCACAAGTGGGGGTTCAACCTGCCTTACATGAAGATGAAGGGTATAACCTTCAGGGATGTTATAGATGCTTATACCGGCGAGCCGGAAGAAGTCGGAAGAAAAGTTGACTTGTTAAGCAAGAAGGTTCCCCTCTGGGAACCAGTACTGGACATGTTTGTTGAGCACCTGCCAAACCCATTAGAGGCTCAGCCCTATAGACAAAATCAGATATGGCCGGGGGATCCAAACTCACCTGTAGGCAAGTCGATGGCAAAAGTTGACCCCAACGGACCATTACTTATGTGCGTTTCCACCATCGAAGTTGACCCGCATAGCGGCGTGGTCGCTATTGGGAGGGTCTTCAGCGGTACTGTTGAGAGAGGAAAACCCGTTCGATTGGTGACTTCCAATCAGAGGGGAACGATTCAACAAGTCTACATGAGCATGGCCGCGGACAGAGTGATTGTCGAGAAAATCCCAGCAGGCAATATCGCAGCCGTTTCAGGTTTACCTACAATGCAGGTTGGCGAGACAATCGCGGAGGAAGGAGTGGAGACGCAACCATTCGAAGCTCTAAAGTATGTATCAGACCCTGTCGTGACAGTAGCAGTTGAACCTGAAGACATCAAGGATCTGCCACTTTTTGATAAGGTCATTCATAAATTAACCCTTGAAGACCCTAATCTTCACTTTGAAATAAACAAGGAGAGCGGCGAGTATCTGCTGAGCGGGATGGGGGAGCTTCATCTTGAGATCGCGGCTTATAGGATGCAGGAGGCAGGTCTGAAGGTAAGACTAAGCAAACCAATAGTTATCTACCGGGAAACTATCGGCAGTGACTATAAGGGTCCTCCAGTTATGGGGAAAAGCCCAAACAAGCATAACAAGCTATGGGTCACATTAGAAAGACTATCCGAGGATGTCATCCAAGCCATCAAGGAGGGCAGGATCTCTGAGATGCAGAAAAGGGACGAGAGGCAGAGAATTCTTACTCATGAGTTCGGATGGCCCACTGAGGATGCACGTAACGTTATTGCGATTGAGGGGACAAACATTCTTGTAAATCGGATAAAAGGTAAACAGTTCGTTGAGGAGGTTTTAGACCATATTAAATCCGGTTTCCGTGAAGCGGTGCACAGCTGTGTGTTAACCAAGGAGCCAGCTTATGGATTAAAGGTGAACCTTGAGGATATCCTTATCCATGAGGATCCGGTCCATAGGGGACCCGCACAGATCCTGCCTATGACATGGAGACCTATTTGGGGCTGCTTCCTTCTATGCAACCCAAAACTTTTGGAGCCTATCCTCACCTTTGAATGTAAAGTTCCAAGCGACTTCGTCAGTCCGGTGATATCAATAATCCAGAAGCGCAGAGGCAAACTCCTCGACATGATTAATGAGGAGGACATGATGATCGTAAAGGCTGAGATTCCGGTTGCCGAGTCCTTCGGTCTGGCCGAAGAGTTAAGATCATCTACTCAGGGCAGGGCATTCTGGGCTATGCAGTTCAGCAGATGGTCACCTGTGCCAGACTCTATGCAATTAGAAGTGATTGAGCAGATACGTGAACGTATAGGACTGAGCAGGACGCTTCCTAAGGCAGAAGAGTTCTACGACACCGAGTGAATGATAAAAACCTGTGCATCTAGCCTTCAGAACAGCTGGATTTACATCAAGTATGCTCTAAAGGTCTTTGCACTTTCCGAAATTACTAGTCCCTGTAGGTCTCTTTCCGGGTCAAGAACATTATGTATCATAATGTTTGGTGTCTGTTTCAGAACCTCTATCCTCTCGGGATAGTTGCCTCCTTTCAGCAGGAAGAGGACTATTCTATGACCTGAATCGGCAATCCTCTCTAGTGCCGGGGCTACTTCGGCCAGATTCTGCCATCCGCCATCCGTTATTATCATAATGAAGCAGGGACTACGCTCTCCTTTCAAAAGTCTTAAGACTTCATGTATAGGGAAAACTGTATATTCATTAAATTCCATTGCTAGAGCAATCTCCTTAACATCCTCTGCGGAGTCCCAGCCTGCTGAGAAGTATTTTGTTGAGAAAGCGATTGTGGATGTCTGTCCACCGGCCCTGCGGGCACTTAGGTAGGCAATGTATGCTGCTACAGCGGCCTCATTATGCACATTAAGCATACTCCTGCTCACATCTAAGATCGTGATGGCTGAGGGTACGAATCCGCTAATTATAGATTGTCCATGAGGAGTGGGCTCCTCAACCCATTTTATCGTTGTAACCTCAGGGATGAGCGGCCCCTCATCCAAACTTGTTTCAACATCCAAGGCTTCTATTTCATCTTCTATATACCATTCATCCGGATACTTCATTACGGACCATGTCGGCTGATGCCTCCTGCTCTCAGATAAATACCTGAGTATCGCATGCTCAGCCCTTGCCTTATACCAGTATCTCTTCCAGAGAAGATCATCCAACTGTCCTGACCTTATCCTTGTAATAGGCGTAGAAAGCGATGTAGGCAGCACTGGTTCCCTTCCAGCGGCCTCCCCTGTTGTAAAACGTTCAAGCGAAGACCTTTCCGCTCGGCTTGCTTTTGTTACTTCAAGTGTCTGCCTCAACGCTTTAATCTCCTTCATGATCTCTTTTTCGTTTCCTCCCTGCATTCGCATCTTCTCATTAATCAGCGACTTGATCTTTTCCATCTCATTCCTAGGCATCCTCGGCTTTATCCACTGGTTATAAAATTCTTTTGCAGCTGACTCCTCGGATATTGAACCGTAGGTTTCGGAGAACATGTCTAGGGATGAATGGGAAAAATCTTCTCTGACAATTAGCGGGTTATATTCAATATCCCTCATCAACTCTTTTTTTGAAATGATTTCCGGGTGCCTTGCAACAAGACTTGTTAGAATATGTGCGATTATCTGAACTTTCGTATGCCACGTTTTGTCAAGTAATGTAACCGTTAGGATCTCTCTCGCAACCCCGGCTAACTCTTTACTCTTAGACTTATGGACTGGAAAAACGTGTAGGTAAATTTCCTTCATCACCTGCTCGGCGAAGGATCTTGGTCGATCACCAACGATCCGCATATAGTATGGAAATTCGCCGAATCTCCTTGGAAGGTAATTGATATCGATCTGACAGTCGCAGAAAATCTTAGTGGCCAAAAAGGCTAATGCCCAGTCGCGGGTGATCTCGTATGCCGCCTTTTCTAGGCTATAGGCCGTCTTTATGTCATAGGGGCAATGATGAACATGAGAGAGCTCATGACGAAAAATCCACAGAAGAAACTCGTTAGGATTACACCCTGCTGGAACAATAAGTGAGCTTATGTTTACTTCACCATTCAGAACAGAAATTGATGGTCTACGCTTCCGACCAGCCTTCTCCTGCAGGGAGAGCTTCACTGGTGGACAGTATAATTCGGCCCATGCCTGGTTAAAAATGTCGATAACATTCAATTCTTCTTTAGTCAACTATACCGTGACACCCCTATAGAATGGCCGCTGCCAACCCATCTGCATATATAGGGTTTCATCCCTTTTCAGTATTCCCTCTTGAACCCATTTTTCCTCCATACGTATGAGCTCCTCTGCAAAGGCGACGTCCTCAACGGCAGCGTCTCTTGCTAACCTATAAACGGTTGGATTGAACTCTTTTATGAGCTCATTAAGTAGAGGCCATTGCCTCCTCACATTCCTATCGGCAATCTTTATCCTTTCCCTTTCAAGAAGATCGATTATATCGGTTAGCATGTTCCTTGTTCTGACTAAAGTTAACCTGTGAGGTAAAACCCAGACAGCCATCTTCAGGAGTTCTTCAAACTCGCATTTCCCGTAAAGCCAGATCGCGGCTTTAGCCAGATGCATCATAGCTACGGTGGCACGTTCACTAAGGGGTTCTTTTATTCTGCCGCAAACATCTCTTATGAAGTGGCAACCTTCGCAGAGAGCGGGCGGCTTGATCTCGGATTCCTCCTTATCCCTTATGCAGGCCTGGAAGTCTCTGACCAGGAGGTTAATGTACCCTGACAAAGCAGGATCAAGCTCAACCTCTGAAACCTCTTTTCTAATAGTCTCCATCTCCTCAAACGAGATAACCTGCGGCATAGAGTCAACTAGGTTCCAATCATACTTTTCCAAGATCTCCTGAAGCCTAAATTTTTCACTCAAGGTCAATGACCTGAGGAAAAGGCATATGTCAAACCTATCATAGAACGGCGGTGGATGAATGAATGACGTTGCATCCATTGGATTCTCATTCGCTACTAAAGCATAGTCTTCCACTTTCGCCTTCTTTCCATACGCCCAGACTTCTCCGAACTGCATCATATGATGAATGTTCGCGGTTGTGTAAGGGTTAAGCCTGTTAACCTCGTCTATAGCCTTTCCCTTACTCTTTACGAATGCAGCCCAAAGAACTTTCTCAACACCCTCCTTCTCAAGTGAGGGAATATGAAGCCTGCCTACAACCTCGCCTCTCTTCACTTCTGACGCGCCAGAGACAACCACCAAATTGTCGCCGCAAATGCCCTTAAGAATGAGGAGCATAAGCGTTGATTTACCTACTCCACGCGGCGCTCGTATCAGAGTAGTCGATCTGTAATGGAGTTGGTTAAGCACGAGCATACGTACAGCTTCTTCATTGCCGACGAACCGATCGCATATTTCTCGTTGCAGATCGTATATCTTGTTTCGAGCACTCATGGCATTCCTTTTCCCCTAGAAAACATTAATCATGTATTGGGAAAGAATAAGGTAAGAGAGTAAGAGTGCTAGGAGTGCTAGGAGAAAAATGTTTAGAAGCTTTTGCAGCTTAAGCCTTTTTCTCATGCGAATATTCTCTTCTTCAAGCCCTCTTAAACGGTCTTGAAGAAGCATTGCAATTCTTCTGTCTACGACAACGCTCTCTTGCATCTCCCTTCCCAGATATAGTGATTCTATAATATCCGAGGACCCTGGTAAAGCATGCTTTCCCTCAGGCGACTGCCAAGAGATCCTGAATTTTTCACTTTTCAGGGATCCCTCTATTCTAACAGGGTTTTGATGCGCCTGATGCTCAAGAAATTTCATATACTTCTTGCTTTCCATCAAAATCGGGCTCATAATAAATTAACCGCTGCATTTTAAGTTTTCTAGTTCTATCAACACTTTCGAATAATTAAAAATCAGAAGTCTTCTATTCACGGATGCTAATCTTATTTTAGCAAGTAAATTAGGTCTAAGCCAGCCGTCCTAAGGGCTCTTAGGAGCGGCGTGGCCAGGAGAGCGGTAATTGTTGCTTGAAGAAGTCTGACCCCAAAATAGAAGAAGGGAGCGATAACAAGGGATAAGCGTAAGGTCTCGATGCTGGCTATCTGAAAGATATTCTGGTAAACGAATGGTGTTGAGTAAATTAGGATTCCCAAAGCGTTATCCGCTTCGTTTCCGATAAAGCCTATAAGAAAATATGACACCATCTCCTTGAAAACCATTCTTCTTGGTTGATGAAACTTCTCCGTGAGTAGTCCAGAAAGCCCTCCGATAATTCCCATGAAGACGCCAGTGTAAAAACCTCCCCCGAAAGTCACGCTTAAGCATGAAAATATTAAGATTAAGATGCACCAGGTTTCACGGTTTCTATGTTTTTTCGCGAGTTTCAGTGAGGAAAGAAGAACTGCCGCGCCAACTAAAAGCCCAATATAAGAGTACGGCGGCACGGACATAAAGGATAACTCTTTCGGTATAAGATTGAATCGAAAGGTTGTTCCAGCAATGTTTAGGTCAATTTTCAAGCTCCACCCTGCTACAATATATAGTGCATTCGCAATGATCAGCATGGAGGCGACGATTGGGAAAAGCGTCGGCAAGTCGATCCTTTTTGATGAAACTGTTTCCTTAGATGCGGTGGGCTCATGAGGTTTTTCTAAAACCTTAACTAGTAAAGCCACGGTTGGAGGAATAAGAATAAGAGCTAGAATTTTATCCCACATCGCGCATAGGCCGACATATGAGTAAAGGCTCCACGGCTGGGTGACAGGTAAAAGCCAAAACATAGCTATCACGGCTGCCAGCGTCAACATTGGAATCTTCCATCTCCTCAAGTATATGTTGCCAACTATGAAGGCATTTATCGCAGGTGATGGAAGAAAAACAGCGCTGGTCAAGCTTGGTGTCCCAGGAGGGAGAAGCCATGCTAGGAACGCGCCTAATAAAGCAGTTAGGGTGCCAAGATATGGGCCTAGCAGAAGCCCATATATCGACGCCATGAACGCCTCAATCTGGATCGAGGTGTTAACGCCGCCTGTCATAATCCTTATTCCCGGCATGAACGAAAATGCATAATAAAGTGCTGAGAAGACCGAAACCAATGCTGCCTTTTTTGCCGTTAGGATGGATAGACGTTTCATGGAAATCCAATGTAATAACATACATTGCTTTATAAAACTTTTCATGAGTCCAATTTCATGACCGTAAATGATAATTTCTTCCCTAAACCTATTATGAAAATATTAGGGCGGCATGCGCCTTGAGCGAGCGTCTTTATCCATATGTGATTTTCCTTCCGAAGGATAAGAAGGAGAAGGTTTTAGAGACGATTTTCGGCTCTAAGGTTTCTGTCAACATCCTAAAGTACTCCATTGAGAAGGGCCTAAATACGAAAATCTTCCAAAAAGACCTGATCTGCAAGCTTGGTTATTCAAACAAGACGATCATCGGATGCCTGAAGTCTCTTGTCGAACAGGGTGTTTTAATGGAATTCATGGAGAAGGCCGAGTCTCCGAGTAGAACAGTCTGGCTGAAGTATTATGTGTTGACCGACCTAGGTAAGTGGTTTGCGATGCTCCTAATCGAGGAGGAAAAACTTTCGAGGGAGGAAAAAGCTGAGATCGCGCGTGCCGCCTACACGTCCTATAAGAAATGGATTAGAGAATTCTCCGAGAAACTTGGTATATCATGGGAGGAGTTCTCCCCCTCCAATTAGCATCCTTTTCATCTCATAGTAGCTATTAGCTGCATTTCGATAATTGCTGCGAGTAATAGGACCGTCGCGCAGATGAAGATGGCCTTCAGCGCATTCGAAAATTCCTGCTTGAACCCTAAGATTTTATACCTTAGCAGGGCGTAGACTAGCAATATACTCTCAGATATGGCAAGACTATAGGATAAGTACTCCATCCAAGCATGAGGGTAGAGGAAAAGAAGGAAAAGAATTAGTAGAGGGTTGGTTCCCGCCGACGAACTCATAGCGGCTATGCTCAGCCCAGTTGAGTAGAGAACAAAGAAACCTGAGATCGGTCCGACTAAAGGAACAAACATCATTAAGCAGTACATTAGGTTGTTACCGAATATCAGAGGCAACCCAGCATAATCTAAAACTTCTCTAAGCCGCTCTAGATCTTGGAGCATATCTTGCGCTTCAGCTGGGTCAATCGTGCTCGCAGCACCTAGAGAAGTCACAATAACAGATGTAAGAAACATTAGACATAGAAGGAGAACCCTAGCTCTAAGTGAAATCAGTCTCTCGCTTTTACCTGTTGCCGGCTTGAGTTCGCCTCTCGCCACGCCTAATCTTTCTCGACCTAGGTAACTTCCGCAGCTTGGACAGTAACGCAGTTCCTCGTCCAAGGGTAAATGGGCTCCGCAGATCTTGCAGTATGGCATTTTGATCAAATGACTTTATGTGATGAAAGAGAAAAACATTCCTATTTTTCACATGCCTCATCGATTTTCTAATGCAAGCCATAGATGATCAAACGTAGGCCTTTCCAGATCACCGACAGATCCGTCGCTCCGGATAATTAATCGCTTCTCAGGATCCTCAAGCATCTCTCCTATAACCGCAGCATTTATTCCGCGTTCCGCAAGATTTCTCATAATAGCTTCCACGTACAGGTTGTCAGCAGTGATAAGGAGCGCTCCCGAGCTGATCAAGTGTAGCGGATCAATCCCGAAGAATTTGCATATCTCCAATGTCTCCCTAGAGACTGGTATACTATTCTCGATTATCTTAAATCCGAGGTTTGAGGCGTCTGCCAATTCATGGATTCCGCCTGCCACTCCGCCTTCCGTTGGATCATGCATGGCGGTCACGCCGCCAGTATTGAAAGCCGCCAAAGCCTCTTCAACAATGCTGATGCGCTCGTAAAACTGCTTAGCCGACTCTAGCAGGGATTTGTCAATTGACACTTGAAGAGTGTCGTATCTTTCTTTCGCCAATATGGCTGTACCCTCTATTCCTGCACTCTTTGTCAGAATAATCTTGTTACCTGGTCTTGCGCTACTTGATGTTACATAACGGCCGAGCTCGGATACTCCCATCATGCATCCTATAACAATGGGTCTATGTAGGCCTGGTGAAACTTCTGTATGACCGCCAATTATGGCAATGCCAAGTCTTTCCGCGGCCGAGTCCATTTGCTTGCATATAGCCTCTACAGTATCCTCAGAGGAATTTTCAGGTAGAAGAATGCAGGAAGAGAAAAAAGAAGGCTTAACGCCGAATGTGGCAACATCATTCGCGTTTATATTGACCGCCAGCCAGCCAATATTCTCCACGGCGCCTGTTATAGGATCCATTGAGGAAATAACGATTTTATTTCCAACTCTAATGACCGCCCCATCCTCTCCGGGAGCTGGTCCCAGAAGAACATCCTTACTCTCTGCACCCAAATACTTTAGCACTACCCTTTTAAGCGCCTCGGTTGGAAGCTTGCCTAACGGCAATATCAACCCTGCGTAATCCTCCATTCTCCATCCTTTATGAACACAGATGCCGCATTTTTAGCATACTAAGCCTTTCTTCGAGCATTTATAAACTTTCTTAAATTGAAAATTGCAAGAATTTCGTTCAAGGCTAGCATTTGTTAAAGTTTTTACGGGATGATGCTTTAAATATTAATTTCTTAATTTCTAATTTGTGGGTAATGACAGGTCTGACCCTTCTGAACTCTAGCTGATGATGACGATCTTGAGTGCGGAGCCCACATCCTGCTCTTGAAGAAAAATCGCTCATCTCTCACGGATTGTAAACAGAGACTTCTGTCAGCATACACTATCGTATTCTTCTATGTTGTTTACACTCGCTTGATGAATATCCACGCTACAATCGCTATGACGAGAATCACAATCCCGATTAAAACGTAATAAAACGGATCAGGATCTCTAATAGAGGTTTCCCCGCCACCTACACTGCCTCCTCCGCCCCCGCTACCGCCACTGCTGGGACCGATAACGTTTAATGTTGCGTTGATAATGCTGATCGTTGAGCCTTCTGGACTTTTCAATGATACGGTGATATTGTATATTCCTCCGAACTGGTAGATGTGTATGATGGAAGTTGATGTAGTTAAGGTTATGTTGCCGTCTCCGAAGTTCCATTCGTATATGCTTACTCTCTCAGATTGGCTTCTGTATGGCGGTATTACGGCGTAGAGTGTAAGGGCTGTTCCCGCTTGGACAGGGTCTGTTAGCGGAGCTTTGAAGCGCCAATCTTCTCTCTGCAGCTTCGAATCCGTCATTATTTTGGGCTTAACGGGTATGCTGGCACCGGCTTGAGCCATTATCTTTGATCTAAGCGCATCGTCAGCCGGCTCCACTCTTGCTTCATAATATTCTGAACGGTTGAAAACGTTTTCCGCCTTATAACTCTTCGCGTTTGCTCCGTTTAGCAGGAGATTATTAACCATCTTAATGTATCCTTCCTCCGGATCTGAGCCTACTCGGTACTGTGCAACAACCTTTTGGTTTTCCGCCTCAAAGATGTTTGCTTCTGCAAGCACCTGCCCGCCCATTGCAACGCCGATCGCATAGCTCTGCCAGCCGAAGTAATAGTTGTTGTAAGCGTCGACTTTGCCGAATCTCAATCTGGGAGTACGCTGGACTGTCCTGAAAAAGAAGTTGTGGTGAAGAGTGACTCGGATGATGGCGTCCCCGGTCTTGCCCGGATCATTTCCGATCAGCATTACCTTGTCATGGTTCCAGAATCTGCACCAAGAGATGGTGATGTCTGTTGATTGGTTTGTGATGTCAAGTGCTCCGTCCGAGTAGTTTGTGAAGTCGCAATGATGCACCCATATGTCACGTGAGTTGCTATCAATAGATAATGCGTCTATGTCCACGTTGGCCGCTGTGTCAAACCTTATGTTTACGATTATAATGTTTGAGGCTTTGCTTATCTTTAATCCATATCCGGTAATTGTTATCTCAGCCCCTCTTCCGTCGATCGTCTTATTAGATCTGACATTAATCGTGCTTTTAAGCTCAATTGTTCCAGAAACGTCGAAGACTATCCATAGAGGCTCACTTGTTGAGGCGGCCTCTCTCAAGCTTCCAGGCCCGCTGTCAGCAAGTGTAGTCACACGGTAGACCCGTCCGTTTAGACCACCAGTCGCGTTCCTACCAAAGCCCTCCCTTTCTTCAAGCAGTTCCGCCACAGAGAAACCTCTATACGACCAATTATAATCTGCGGTCTCTACGTTCTGTTGCTGGCGCCAAACTGTTTCTACCACACTTGACTCTTTGCAGATGACCCCGTGGCAGAAGTTAGGAATTATGAGAAGCAGTAGGAGAACAGTTATGAAATACAAAGCTCGTGCATGTAAAGAGCCCAATTTCATTTTATGTCTCGTTTTAAGGAATGGAAAGGACCAATAAAAACTTTTCACACTGGAACCATAAAAGTCTCATGGCATCATATTGGCAGTAGCCAAATTGAGGAAACTATGAAGCTTATTGCTACCGATATGGTAACGGCGATGCTTACTCCGACGCCGAGACCAGCTGCCAGAAGCCGGTGATTCGCCGACCACCAATTCTTTCCTTTATACCTCCTTATAGCCATCTTGATCATTAAACCTATGGCAAGTAGAGATGCATAGTGCGGCGTTGTCGCTGTCCCAGCGGCCAATCCTATTGCGGATAAGAAGCCAAACATTTCAGTTGCAAAGTACGCTATGGCCCCTACTCCAAATGCATATAGGAGCCAGTAGGGATTGAAGAGCCCAATTTCTCGACCCTTGATCCATATGCACCTGTTTATGGCTCTCACCCGCCAGAAAATTCTTGCACCTGGGTAAACGCCGGATGGAATAGGTGCAAGCGACCAGAATAGCTGGACGAACATATACCCAACAAACCATAGTAGAGGTGTGAACATTAGTCTAGTCTTTATCAGGCTCCATATTGAGGTTCCGGTTAGCTCAGCCACCTTATAATTCTTTAACCAGCCAGTTCCCTCGATGTTTATAAGTGTTGGAACAAACCAGACTTCTACCCCCTTGTATCCGCTCGCGTAATAGATTAAGTTCATTGGAACATCGACATCAAGGTTTACGCCTGTCTCTCCCACCATTTGACTGTTCACCATTGATAGGGTTAGGGGTGCGAATATGAAGAGCGGCGCTGCAATGTATAATGGGAAATCTGTGAGCAACATGTAAATTGTTAGTCCAGCCGCTATTGGGGCGGCGATTCCGAGGATTACATAATACTTTACTCGTCTCCCCCATGCACTCAGAGAACCAAGAGAGGATATAGCCTTTACAAATTTCCTAGGGTAGCGGAAGATTGGCATCAGTCCTGCTGCTAGCGAGAATCCGATAAGCGGTACAGCCCAGAAGTACATGGTCGAACGTGAATATATATCTTCAGCTGACATTCTTGGCAGCCACCAGCTCTGGTATCCCAGAAGAATTGGGTCAGTGTCTGGGGCGAGCTGATAGGCGACTGTCAGCCAGTTTCCAAAGAACCAAACGGCATAGGATCCGATAATCATGCTGGCGACCATCTTCTCAGACAATACAAGCGCGGATATTATTGGGGATAGACTTGTCGCAACGCCGAACATTGCTCCGGGAAAATAATTTTCGATCTGCGCTGAAAAATCATACCATGGAATTGGGACAAGTTCGATCGATCTCCCCATATATGCTTTGGTTAAATTTGGGATGGCGTAGACTATAAAGCCCCACATAAATCCGATAACGCTTGCCCCGAAGAGCAGATTTACAGATGATTCTTCTCCCTCGCTAATGGTCTCTATCTGCTGCGCGTAGACTTGTTGAAGTGGAAATGGGAGCTTTTGTATGTCAATGTAGAATTCCTTGAGTAATAGGCCTAGGGATATGGCCAGTATTGTTCCGAGTAAGTATTGTATAAAATAGAGGAGGAAAGGCGTTGTCCATGAGGGATGCAGAAATGTTCTAGTCCATTGAATGTTCGCGGATGGGGGCGGCACATACCATTCGGGGATATAATCTGCGATCCCAAATGAGCCTACAATGTCTGAATTTCTAAAATATACTCGATAAACCATATCTAGTGGAGCGTATGTGCCAAGGCTTGCCAAGAAGCTTATTAAGAAGGCTTCTTGGCGAGTGATTCTTTTTCCAAGCAGTTTTCCCATCTCCACAAAGAGGAGCATTGCGAATATGGAGACTTCGATCTGCTGGCCTGTCATCAGCTCCAAATAGATGTTTGCTGGGATGAAGACAAATATGGAGAAGATACCTGCAAGCATGCTGATCCAGCTTATTCCAGACCTTATTCTTTCATCGGCTTGCATCATCTTTCTCTATTCCCCGTTCGACCCGCTTTTTTGGCCATATTTTGATTTCCAGAGGAGGAACTGCTTTCTAATTTCGTCTACAAATTTAAGCGTTAACCTCTCCCAGTCCTCTGTTAGTCCCGCAGTCCTCCTAATAGTCAGTCCAGCCTTCCACGTATCCTCTTCGGCGTCTCTGATTAGACGTATTATTGCATCCTGTTTCACGCCTAAGTCATATGGCGCTAAGTTTACATATAGGCTGAGAACCATCTCTCTATCATCTGCCAACTCTTCCTTGATCTCATCCACATTAAAAATAGGCGCGTCACGGAAGGAGTGGCGCTTGGAAAACTCTTTAAGGTAATCTATCATCTGCTCAGCCTCTTTCCTATTTGAGAAGGTGAAAGGAAGTGGAAACTCCCAAGTATCCCCAACAGGCTTAGATGAAGGAGCCCATTTTCTCTCCATACTGGGAGTCACCAACTTTGCAGCCGAGACTATTGGAAAGATTGTTGAGGTTATAACTGTAACCATTGCGACCATTAGAACAAGGAGAACATGTGAGGAGGTAGGATCTAATGTTACGCCGGTTGGGGCGATATAGCTAGTTATTGGAAGGGACAGTAGGTAACCTATTATGGAACCGACAATAGCATATGTAATTGTTTCCGCTAGGAAGAGGAAACCTATATGTGAGGGTGAGAGACCTATGGAGCTGAGGATCGATATCTCTCTTCGTCTCTCATAAACGGCGCTTATGAGCATATTCAATAGTGATAGAATCACGAGAGTTATTGGAACTATTTGGCTTTCAAATCCGAAAGCTCTGTATGTTAACCCTTGGGATAACAAGTATATTTTGTCGCCCGAAGTGTAATAGACCGCGTATACGTTGAAAAGATTGAATATTTTTTTAGCCATCTTGGGCACATTGACGCTTTCTAACGGCTTAATCGATACGCTTGCAACACGTCCTCCCAACGATATTAGAACCTCATATGGGATTATGACATAATAGCTTGGATCCACATGTACGTTCCAGGGATTGTCGGGGGTTATATCGAACTTTATTGGTGAAAGTTCTTCACCATCAAGGTCTCGCAAGAACTGAATATTGTTACTCATTATTCCTATAACCGTGAAGTTTGTACCAGCGATTGTAAGGATGTCGCCTATGCTGAAATTTCCTTCCTCCGCGATGGCTTCAGTAATTATACATAGTGGCGCCTTCTCCTGACCTCTTCCAAACCATGAACCATTTACTAGAAAGTTTAATCTCGTTATTTCTTTCTCTTCCGGGGTCAGCCCCCACAATGTATTGACTGAAACGTTCCGTCCACTTGTGACCGATACGCACTCAAATCCGTAGGTTCCATCCACATCCTCGACAGTTCTGAACCTTGGAAACATATATATCCAAGCCCTCGGCGCCACTATAGCTTGATCTCCAAATTCTGCTTTGAGAAAGTCAACGATTCTAGTTCCTAAGTCGAATCCGCCATAGCCCCACATATCCTTTCGGATAAGTATCCCTTGATAAGGGGGACTTCTTCCCCTTTCCTCCTCTCTCACACCCACAATCGCGGATACTGAGGAGAAGCTTGAGACGCTGAAAACTAATATTATCAAAGCGATCAGTACAAGTCCGCTTCTAATCTTCCTTCTTTTCATGTTTTCTATACCCTGCTTGAATGAAATGAAGAATGAACTTCTCATTCTAGATATGTCTATTTCATGTTCGCCTAAGAGCTTGATGCGGGATGACCTGAGGAGGTTAGCAAAACGCATGAACATTACTATAAGTATTGGGAACATGAGTATAAGCATCGAAAAGCCGATGACATTTATCATCGGGCTTGCAGCTATTGAGAAGCCAGGATGGAACAAATAAAGAAAAACGATTAATGAGCTAAAGATGAGGACTAAGGACAGAATCTTCCTCTTTCCCCTAAAGTCAAGGAAAAGGGCCTCCGCTATTATCGTGAATGGGATAGCGATGAATGAGAAGAAGGGTACAGTTGCAGCTGCGTCTTCGGCTTTGGCTCTGAAATGCAAATATGCCCTTAAGGCCTTGTTCCAGCTGGCGATGCAGTTAACTAAATACTTGGAATATGAATGATTATGTTCGAGGGCTCTTATAGCCTCTGATAACATTTTTTCAGCTTCGATTAGCCCTTCAAACATTTCGCGATTCTCTTGTGAGGGTATATTATCCAATATGCTTGCTGAGATTCTCTTAGTCCACCTTATAAGATCTGAGATCCCGCTGTGAAGCTTTATGTATCTTTGCTCTCCAGGTTTCAGAATGTAGCCGTAACCTTCTGGATTGTCGCCTGTACTATTGAGGATCATGCCAAAAGGGTATCTATCAACAGTCGCATACATCATCACCTTTATGTATTCGCCTGGGGGAACGGCAAGCACGTAAAGGTTGCTTCGGCTCCATACACCATAACTCAGGACATCTTCGAACTTCTCATTTTTCAGGGAGATTTGAATTGGAACGCTTTCCCCGCTTGGCAGTACTGGTGAAGTCAAGGAACTTGGGTGAAAGACATCTACTACAAGTTGAGAGCATCTGAAGATGGGTAGGACACCAAGCTCAGGGATGCCGCTACCCGCGCATATGTAGCTAGCGTAGTAGCGGGATCTCATGTCGGGGGCGTACAGGATCTCCCCAGTTTCAGCGTCAATAACCCATGCCGATATTAGAAAGCCTACGTATCTTCCGTCTCTCTGCCCAATTCCGCCCTTAAATAGGTATCTTCCATTTTCGTCGGCGAATGTGAAACGTCTGAACGAAAGTGGCATGTTGAAGAATGTTTTATAGTTGCTTGAGGCCTGGGGTCCTGCTCCCCCTTCAAGTATGACAAGAGCGTTAGGGACTGGAGAGAACCATCCAATAGAATCATTCCATATTCCAATCATGCCTGTAGCGTTTACTTCCCATCTGCTTACTGTTCCTCCAGCTGAGATCGTGTTCTTTAGTGTCTGCTTGTTTGCCTCTCTGTTCGCAAGCCAGTTTCTTATCACATTCTGGGCGGCCGTGTTTCCTATCTCACTGGTCCAGTCGAGACTATCAAGCCTTACGATTGAATAAAGTATGAATTCGATTTGGTCCTGGAGGTTTCTGAGATTCACATATTCATATCTATCGAATGGTCTGCCTAGGAACTTATTATAATAGGCTGTTGTGAATGCAGATGCAGAGGGGAACTGTGAGAACCCATTGCGCAGAAGGAATATGGGCTCCATATCATATATTTTTGTGTACCAGCTGAACTGATTTCCTACATCCCACTCAACGTCCAACACGTGGCTGGATGAGAAGATATAGACTGAGTATCTTTTTTTCCCTAAACTCGCCATGTTTATCTCGGCATATGTATTTGTGAAAAAGTTTTCTAGGTAGAAGGCTGTCTCTGCAGATGTGTAACTATCGAATGTATTTCCACACCAGTACACCGTTGTAACCGCTCCAGCCTTCTCTCCGCTGCTACAGGGAACCCACAGGAGTTCATTGCTGCCTGTGTCGAGCTGTATGTTGATTAGCCAAAAGATGTTCTTCTCTACGATTAGCCCGAGATCTTTCCTGAGATACCAGCTCCTCATCGGATCTAAGAAGTCATCTATGAACTGGACTGATCCCTCAAGGTTTTGATGATGAGCTGAAAGCGCTGCAAATATAATAGTATGTTTCGGTCTGTGAAGGCTGAAATACCTGGCTATCTCAAGGAGTGAAGCAATTCCGCATGCCTCCTGTGCCCCAGGCGCGTACCTAGGGGAGTCGGAATAAGAGTCATAATATGCTATTAGTAGTAGGGATTGGTTAGGCCACTGCGTTCCCCTTATTTCCCCCCATATGTTCCATGTTTTGACCTTCTCCCAGAATGTGCTGGCTTTTATCAGCACCTCCTCTCCGACATGGCCTAGGAGTCTATTTCTTGCTTCTTTGGTGGCGATAAATCTTGGAAATTTGAGCGGCAGATCCTCAATAAATGTTGTAATCAGTTGGTACTGCGGACTGAATACGTCATCCTTCAGTGGGGCGATAAAAGTGTAGAGGGGGTCGGGTTCCATGAATATAACTGCCTTGGCGCCCTGGCGATACAGTTCAATCCATTTGGACGATGCGGATGCCCAATCAAGCAGAGCAATGCATCCTTCAATTTCCTTTCCGTCAAGGTCCTCTAAGTCAGCGTCTTCTAGGTACATTAGGCGGCCCTTGATTCCTTCCGGGGGCGTCGTTGAGGGAACGACAAAGTTCGGTCGCGCTGCATATACCTCTATGGTTTCTCCTGTCGAAAGGAATGTTATATTGGCGCCATGATCTATGCAGTCTACAACCTCAAACTCTTGAACTGTAACATTATCCATCAGACTCCTAAACTGTTCATATATATATTGGGCTGCGATTCTGTTCCCGGGATATCCAGTTGCCCTGCTGCCGAGACTTGAGAGAAAACGTATATGTTGGTCGAGCAATGTCATATTTATACTTGCTATTACTCGAGAGTAATCAGTGATCAAAAACGCATTGGTGCTACTAAAGATATGACCGTTTGCCATAGGCGCTGCCTGAATAGAAATGAGTATTAATAGAATGGATGAAACAAGTATCCTGTGAGGCTGTAATATTAAGATTTTTCGGGACATCATGATACCATGCTAAGTCATACTCGTGAGAGTTGATAAAGCCAGTATGTGGGGTAGCTGTAAAACGCTATTAGGAACCATAGTATTGATATCGGCACAAAGAAGCCTACGACGAGCCCCATGCACAAGGGCGATATCTTGTTGTTATAATCTTCAACTAGACCGGCCTTGAATGTTAGGTATTTGAGAATTAGCCCGACGAATAGAGCTGGGATGACGCAACTTTCTCCCATAAATATTCCTATAAGTATTCCTTCTGGAAGCAGTCTAAGCCATGGTAGCCTTCTCCTCGCAAAATAGATTAGCGATACAATTGCAAACCCTAACGTCAGATAGCCGAAAATCTGGATTATTCCCTGCGTTCCGAGCTTGTATATGTTAGCAAACTGGAATCGAACGGTTTCGTCGTCCCAGTCTCCTGAACGGAGTTTTCCATAAACATTACTCAACGCGTTAGTGTATATGCTCACGGATCCATGTGGCATACCTAATGGTCCTCCTTCATAGAATGGCCAGATATGGAATCTGAGAACAGCGAAGGGTGTCGCCACAATAGGCATTACAAGAAACGTGACTAGAAGAGCAAGCCCCACGTCTCTTTTTCTCAGATTTAATGCATTGCCGATTCTAAAATTATATAAGGAGAAGGCCATCTGCTCGATCTGCCTGTCCATCCATCCATCTAACGTTCGCATACCCGCTACGGCTGTTGTGGCCCATCCGGCAGGGGTTGGGGTTGCCTTTGGACCAAAGTAAAGTAATGAGAAGCCGCCTGCAAACTTCCATGGCCCCCTACCGAAGTATGCCCCATAACCGCTCACTGTATTTAGAAAATGGTTCCCCCCAGTATATACCACTACTCTCGTCGCCCCTATCACGATTAGTGTATTAATCAATAGAGTTAAGATTATGATCTTTACGTCTGCTTCAAGTGCTATCCAGCATGAGAACCACACAATCATTGAACAGATCATTAAGGTGACCACTATTCTCAACGGGAGCGGTGACAGAGCTTCCAACTCTGGATCGGGTTTTCCAAAAGCCGATCGGAATATTCTCTTAACACGCTTCCTATTCACGTAGAGCGGGTATATCACTATGGCCAGCAGCATGCCTATAGGCAGAACCGTATATATTCCTCTTGCCCAGCTCCCGCCAACATACGACTCGTAGAGCATTCTTTTTGAGACATCGGGCCAAGCGTATCCAGAGGAGGATGATGGGAACATACCGATTTGTGAGAAGGTTACTGGGATAAGCATCATGAAGATGAAATACCCTATGAGGCAGGAGAGGGAAACATCTATGGGAAGAAGATAGGCAAAACCCAAATGATGCGGCATAAAGGATACGAAGAGCGGGACCCAAGGTAGGAGTCCCAGTGGTGTAAGATCAAAGACGGGAGCAATTCTTATGGGTGTACCGAAAAGGAAACCATTATATTCTGTTACAGGTCCAGCTTGGACCGGATTAATCAGTGCTGCGTAGACTCCATATCCATGGGCCAAAATCGCGTAGGCTGCAGATATCAAGAAGCCTATCATAAACCACTTAACTTTACCAACCTTTCCACCACCATCCACGTTTTCTGTTTGAACCAGGGATATTGCTCCAGCCTGTATTTCAGCCCAGAGTGATGGGATATTTTCAACATCAAACCAAATTATCTTGAGGATCATGGAGAGGGATAGGAACGCCATTGTCATTGAAGTATAGTATAAGATGGACCAGACCATCGATGGATAGAATGCTGGGTGAATTGACCACGTCGACACAGGCACGACAGCAGAGTATACAGAAGGATCTTTAGGGGATATCAAGGATGGTATCATCGTCCATATTCCGCTTGAGGCCCTATGCCAATATGCAGCCAACCCGATTACATTGTAGTCCCAGCATTTGCCCCAGTCAGAGCAGTTTGGTCCATGAATGAAATTATAGAAGAAGCATGTGGACAACATTATGGAGAATATAACAAGTTCCGGTGACAACGGTTTTTTTCTTAAATTTTTTATGAGATATGCAGCGAGAAGGTTTACTGTCATAAAGAAACCTATGGAAATGGGCCAGCTACTTGCCACGCGGTAAAAATATCTATCTGTTTGGTAAACCTCTCGAATATTATCATACCTTAATAATTGGACTATCCCTTCAGCGAAATTTCTGATTATAAGGTTATGGTACCCAGTTATAATGATCACCAAAAGCAGGCCTATAGCCAAAACCTTTAGTGTGAGCCCCTTACCAACCTTATATTCTTCGCTCAACATATCCCCCTTAAAAATCTTTAATCCGCCACCTTATAAGATTAACGAGCCATATGTCATTTATTTAACGCATGATCATCCTAAAAAATGGTAGAAAAAAGGCGCTTATCCCCTATTTCTTTCTTCGAACAACCGCGAAGATCACGGTGACCGCTATAACTGCGACGACACCGATGCCAGCTATCAGGTATGGATCGAACGAGCTTTTCTTCGGGGAAACTGTAACTTGCGCGGATATCCTATCCGTCCCGCCCCTATAGTCCTCAACAGTAAGTGTCACATTATATTGCCCTTCTGCCGCGAATATATGGATGATCGTTGGAACAGAGACTGTAGTTACGTTCCCATCCCCAAAGTTCCATGTATATTTAACAACGTTCGGTTGGGATGCTGATGCGTTGAAAGTTACCGCTTCGCCTGCCAGCGGGTTGGTCGGCGAGAAGGTGAAGGAAGCCTTTGGCCCTGTGTAAAGCTCGCCAAAGACGTACAAGTTATCATCCATCGATCCAACAATAAGGAGGCCGCCTACAATCGCAGGGGCACCACGTATGTCTCCGCCAGTCTGATAACTCCAGACAACGTCGCCTGTCGTTGCATTTAGGCAGTATAATACATCATTAGACGACCCGATGAAAACAAGCCCATCCGCCACGCTCGCTGAGGAGTAAGAAAAATCCCCTGCGATGGATCCGCCAGTATTGAATCTCCATACTTGTTCTCCAGTTTCAGCGTTTAGGCAGTATACATACCCGTCAGCTGAAAGAATGTAGATTTTCCCATAAGCCGCTGCTGGAGTGCTCCTTACCATCCCGCCTGTCTTAAACCTCCATTTCTGCTCACCAGTATTCATGTCTAAAGCGTAGACGTATTGGTCGTCGGATCCTATGTAAACTTTCCCATAAGCAACTGTGGGGGATCCTCTGAAATCCTTTGGATCTGTTGGGCTCTGGAACCTCCAGATCTCAGTTCCGGTTAAGAGGTCTAAGCAGTAAACTTTTTTGCTGCTTGAACCCATGTAGACCTTTCCGCCGACGATGGCTGGAGTGCCTCGAACTTGACCTCCAGTATTAAACGCCCATATAATCCTCTTCTCCTCAGCCATTTCTACCTCGGAGGCGTTTAATGCATATATTGTATGATCACAGGAGGCCACTATAACCATTCCGTTAACGAACTTTGGATGAGCACGGGAGATTTTGTCATAAGTTGAGAATGTCCACAATATCCTTCCAGTGGCGGCATCCAAGCAGTAGAGTCTACCATCTTCACATCCTGCGAAGACCTTTCCTTCGGCTACAGCAGGCGCTCCGCGCATGGTTGTTCCAGTTACTCGACGCCACAATATCTTCCCTGTAATCAAGTCTATTGCATATACGCTGGAATCGGACCCAGCGGCCGTTGCCACATAGATTACGCCATCATAAACAGCTGGGCCTCCTTCCGGCACATCTCCTATTGTCAGGTTCCATAAAAGACTGCCTTTTCTAGGCGCTGGGCTATCAGAGTAGCCAGTGTTAGCTAAGTCATAATGGAAGCAAGGCCAAGAGTACTTAACCTTTGAAACTTCATCCAAATTTTGAAATGAAAACGATGAGACCAAATTACAATGGGACATAATTGCCACGGTTAGGATTAGAGTCGGAAGCAGAATTGCCATTGCGGCTGAAAATCTGCACTTAGCCGTAGAATGCACGCTCCTCACACTAAAATTTCATATTCTAATGTGAAAGAATTAGGATTTAAAAGTTTCTTTAAAAATGGCCGTAGATTTCACCGTTAATAATATAAGGTAGAAGGGATGAAAATAGAAATGCTAATTTTTGATAAGAAATAGGGGTTTGGAAGAGATGGATAAAAGAGCAATTAATAATGGAGCAGCAGCACTTCTGATGGGCATACTTCTAGCCTCGACAATCGCTCTGCTTGCAAAGCCTAGCCTAGGAAGCCAGCTGATCCTATATCCTTGGCCCATGGGAGGCAGGAGCATATCTAGAACCAATTATACGCCTGCTTCTGGACCAGTAAAAAATGAGACCGCATGGACCTTCCAGACAGGTGGGCCGATCAGGTCAGGTGTAGCCGTTGTCGGCGGCGTAGTCTACGTAGGCTCCAATGACGGCTGCTTATATGCCCTTAACCTCACAAATGGAAAGATGATCTGGAAGTTCCAGACAGCGGGCAACGTAACCGCTGAACCAGCGGTGGCGGATGGAAGAGTGTACTTCCTCTCAACGGAGACCCCTCCAAACCTTTACTGCCTAGAGGCGGCGACAGGTAAAAGGCTTTGGAACTATAGCGCGATATATGGGGGTGCAATATACTGTGGTCCAGCGATAGATGGTGGCAGAGTGGTATTCAACGTTGGCATGTATGTTTATTGTGTGAATGCGACGTCTGGAGAGCCCATATGGTCTCCATGCAACCTTCATGACAACCCTATCGTCGGCGGAGTTACAATTTATGGTGACAGGATCTATGTTGGCAATGACAGAAACATGCTTTACGTAGTCTACATGGCCACTGGTACATGGACGGCTGGGGATAGAATGGCTTTAGGAGGGGACTTCGCAGGTTATGCGGTCATATCCGAGGGGCTGTTATACGTTGCAATGGAGGACAACTTAACCATAATCTTTAACTTGGCAACCCCGCTCCCGCACACTGAAGTTAGGAGAATAACTATTCCAGATAAGACCCATGGCATTGCAGTCTCTGGGACACTGCTTGTAGTCCAGGGTAGAGACCGAGGATCATTATACGCGTATAACTCTTCAACTGGAGACCTATTGTGGAGCTTCACGGTAACACCCAGTGCAACATCATGGACATTCCCAATCATTTCCGGCAATGGACTCGTCTACTTTGCCGCTGTTGACGGATACATCTACGCGCTAGACGCGAGGAGCGGCAGGATGGTGTGGAGCTATCGGACCAATGCGACGGCCGGCACGCCACTTTGGGCGATTGGCGCAGTGGTGGATGACAGGTTTATCATTGGGCATGAGGACGGTGTAGTCTACTGCTTCGGAAAGAAGGCACCAGAGGAGGAACCTCCAGTACCAGGAGAAGAAGTCGTTTATGAGTGGCCCATGGGCATGGGAAACGTTTACAGGACAGGCTATACGGATGCGAAGGGACCCGTATCAAACAAGACCTTATGGACATTTAGGACTGGCGGGCCGATAAGATCTGGTGTTGCAGTAGCAGGTGGGATTGTATACGTTGGATCTGATGACAACTGCCTCTATGCAATTAACCTAACAACCGGAGAGCAGCTATGGAAATTTGAGACGGGGCATGATGTCCGGTCAGATCCGGCGGTTGCCGACGGCATGGTATACTTTGGCTCTAGGGACAGGACATTCTACTGTCTTAACGCAACAACTGGGGCGCTTATATGGAACTTCACGACTCCATTCGAATTATACGGCGGATCTGTAGTTGCAGGTGGCAGAGTAATCTTCGGAACAAGAGGGAATGGCACGGTATACTGCTTGGACAGCAAGACAGGTCGGCTTATCTGGTCCGCAGTTACTGGAAGGGACATTAGAGGGGGGCCAGCAATCTCCGAAGGGAAGGTGCTCATAGGCAATGATGATGATAGGGTCTATATGATCGATTTTGTCTCAGGCGTCATAGAGAGGAACGTGAGCATGGGTGCAGACATCTACCGCTACGTCGTAGTCTCAGGAGACCTTGTGTTAGTGGTTAACCAGGCAACGGATGGTAGGATTGGAATCTTCAGCCTGCCAACATTAGCATCAGTCAGGAATATTACAGGGGTATTTAAGGTCCGCGGGGGATTAGCGGTCGCTGGAGGTGTCGCTTATCTCGCAGGGAGGGAGGACGGGGTTGTACAAGCATTTAACATTACTACTGGAGAGCAGATATGGAACTTCACAACAGGGGTTACTGGTTCATGGTATTCGCTGCCCGTTGTCTCTGGTAACGGTTTAGTCTACTTCGCAGCTATGAATGGACAGGTTTACGCGCTAGATGCTAAGACTGGTAAGATAGTATGGAGCTACCTGACTGAAAAGACGAATATTACTGAGTGCTGGGCTCACGGCGCAATAGTCAATAATAGACTGATCATTGGGCATGAGGACGGTGTAGTCTACTGCTTCGGAGAGATCTTAGTCACCTTGAGGGTTACCCTGCAGTGGACGAACTCTACTGCCATATCGGGCGCAGAGGTAACAATTGCTGGGCAGACCAAGCAGACCAATGCCTCGGGAGTAGCCGTTTTCAACTTCACAAGCGGCGTCTACAAATTGACTGTTAAATACATGGGAGTCACAATGGAGGAAATAGCAAACCTCACCATGTATTACGACCGAGCATTAATGTTTAGAGAGGAGGCTGGACCATACGAGAGGATAATACTGCTCAATTCACAGATTTCAAGCCTGCAAAGCCAAATTTCAAGCCTCAACAGTCAAATCGGTAGTCTCCAAGGTCAAGTGAGCAGCCTGCAAGGACAAGTGTCAAGCTGGCAGACTCAGGCCTCCAACAACCTATACATGGGTCTTGGTGCGGGCGTAGTCGTCGGCCTAATTGTAGGGTTTGCCGTCGCTTTCATGCTACGCAGGAAAGGATAGATTCTTCATTCCCCTTTATTTTTTTAATATCTAGATCCTCACATGGAACTAGATTTTGTTTTTGACTGAGAAAGGCTTATTCTATACCGTCTCATTCGATTAGGGAGAGGGCGGTAGCGCTTAACATGGGTAAAGGGGATAAGATCAGAGTTCTTCCCTTGGCCTTTGAAAGCTTCGGTGTACGTTCTATGTGCACGTATGTCGAAACCGGGGACCTAAGAATTCTTTTGGATGCTGGTGTCGCCCTAGGCCCTAACCGTTTCGGCCTACCCCCGCATCCAAAAGAGTATGAGGCGCTTAGGGAGAGAAGAAACCTCATTCTAAAGTTTTCTGGAAGATCTGAGATAATTACGGTAAGCCATTATCATTTTGACCACCATACACCCTCGTACACGGATTGGGCAAACACTTGGTCAACAGGAAAGATTGCAGAAAAGATCTATGGGGGAAAAGTTATTTTTGCAAAAAGTTATAAGAGCAAGGTTAATGCAAGCCAGAGGCAACGCGGATGGATGTTCGCGAGGACAGGCGGCAAGAACGCCGCACGGCTCGAATTTGCTGATGGAAGGTCTTTCAGGTTTGGGGAGACATGCATCCGGTTTTCGGAGCCGGTCTTTCACGGGCGGGAGGAATCCGAGCTAGGCTGGCTCCTCATGGTTACGATCGAATATGATGGGGATAGAGTGCTACTCGCTCCTGATGTACAGGGTCCCATATGCCAGAAGACTGTTGACATCATCTTAGCTGAGACGCCAAGACTTGCGGTCATTGGTGGTCCACCAACATATCTAACAAATTTCAGCGAAGATGTGGAATCATTCAAGTCGGCATTGATGAACCTCAAAATCCTAGTCTCGAGAATCCCCACAGTTATTCTTGATCATCATATTCTCAGGGATGGAGGGTGGAGGGAGAAGATTATGCCCGTTTTTGAGGCGGCTGAAAGTGTGGGTCATAGAATAGTTACGGCGGCAGAGTTTTTGGGTGAAAATAACCGTCTTCTTGAGGCTTCCAGAAAGAAGCTTTACGAGGAAGAGCCTCCTTCGAAGGAATTTAATGACTGGTTGAGGTTGGACCCTAAGAAAAGAAGGACTGTCATGCCTCCCATCTAATCCCTAGAAGTTAGATATGATATATTCTATGGCCGATCTGAAGATGGCTCTACCGTCTCCGTAGGGTGGAGCTTTTCCCTTTCTCGTCCAGTCTGGAAGTTGCCACCCATAATAAGCTCTTTCAGGATGCGGCATTAGACCGAAAACTGTGCCGTCCCTATTACATACTCCTGCAATATCATAGAAGGAGCCGTTAGGATTCCAAGGGTATGCGCCAAATGCTGGCGACCCATCTTCAGTGCAGTACCTGAAGACTAGCTGATCCTGAGAGAGAAGCCTCTTCAGCAGCTCTTCTTCCCGCTCTCTTGGAAAAACAAATCTTCCCTCAGCATGCGCGACCGGCATCCTCAGAACTTTTCCATTAGGCACCACCCGTGTGAATATGCATCGACCGTTATTCTCATGCCTAAGAAACACCCATCTACACCTGTAGCCAATGGGAGAGTTTGTGGCTAGGGCGGCCTCAGGAAGATCGCTTACACCATCAAAGCCTGGAAGCAGTCCACATTCTACCAGCACTTGGAAACCGTTGCATATGCCTAAGACTGGTTTACCGCTTTCTACGAAGGTTAGTAGGTCGCCTCTGATCCTAGCCATCAGTCTCTTAGCCAGTATCGCCCCAGCCCGCACATAATCTCCGTAGGAGAAGCCTCCTGGGATCACTAGCATTTCATAGTCGCTGAGCCTCGCCCCCTTAATCAGCCTATTAAGGTGGACTATTTCCGCCACTACACCTAAATCTTCGAAGGCCCTCTTTGTCTCCTCATCACAATTAGTCCCGCCAACTCTCACAATACAAACCTTGACTTCAGACCTTTCCATAACATCAACCTCCAAGCGTCCTATTCCATGCATTGTAGAGATCCCCTAATGGGGACTCGACCGCAACTCTCCCATCAAGGCCGATAATTTTAAGAGTATTTCTTCTCATTACTCTGCCTACTAAACCCATAATGCAGCCATCCATAATTTCTTCGAATTTTTCCTTCATCCTTTGAGGCACTTCCAAAAGGAATCGACTGTTAGACTCTGAGAAGAGGACATGATCATTTCTAGATAACTCGCGTGATCTTGGAACACTTGCGAGATGGATCTCTATACCATAGTTTCCTGAAAAGGCCATCTCAGCCGCGGCTACCGCAAGTCCTCCATCCGATATGTCATGGCAGGCACGTACCACTCCAGCATCTATTGCATGTGTCAATAGTTCAAAGGTTCTTTTCGCCTCTTCAAGCCTAACCTTAGGCACACTTTTTCCAAGATATCCATGAATACTATAGTATGCGGAGCCGCCAAGTTCAGGGTAAGTTCTGCCGAGAATGTAGATTAAATCTCCAGGAGCCTTTACGTCTGGTGAGACCGTGTTTCTAATGTCAGGGATAACCCCTATGCCTGTTATTAGCAGGGTAGGCGTCACTGGTCCCAGCGGAGACTCATTATATAAACTGTCTTTCCCAGAGATGAATGGGGTGCCGAAACCTTTTGCATACTCGTAGCAAGCTTCACAGGCTCTGACCAGCGCCCCAAGCCTATCCGGCTTCTCCGGGCTTCCCCAGACAAAGTTGTCAAGGAGGGCGATTCTTCTCCCTCCAACAGATAAATTATTTCTTATAGCTTCATCGATAGCGGACGCGGCCATCCAGTATGGATCGATCTTTCCGTAATTCGGGTTTATTCCGCACGATATTACAAGCCCCCTCCAAGAGTTTCTCAGCGGCTTGAGGACGGCGGCGTCGCTTGGACCATTATTTCTGCCGCATAGGGGCTTCAGAACAGTGTTACCCTTAACTTCATGGTCATAGGTCCTTATCACTGATTCGCGGCTCGCAATATTCGGATAGGATAGCACCTTAAGCAATTCATTTGTTAGATCGTTAGGCTCCGGGAAACACGGCTCGACAAGCGCAGGCTCTTTCCATTCCGCATATCTCTTAACCGCAGGTGGACTGAATAGGAAATCAATGTCAAGCTCCGCAACCTTTATTCCCATGTAATTTATGCGGAGAACCCTATCAGACGTTAGTCTACCTATTGATGTTGCCTCAATTTCCTCTGACGAAAAAATCTCTAGAACAGCATCCAAACTAGGTTCTGGAACAGTTAGTAACATTCTCTCCTGGGACTCGGATATGTAGATCTCCCATGGGGGTATATTCAGATATTTCAGTGGAACCCTATCCAGATCAACAGTGGCTCCGCATCCGAATTTATGCGCGGTTTCCCCGACGGCGCTTGATAGGCCTCCCCCGCCCAGATCAGTAATTGATGATGCGAGGTTTAGGTCTCTTATCGCAATTATAGCTCGTTTGAGCTTCTCCTCTTCTATCGGGTTGGCTATTTGGACAGCTGGACGTGAGACCTTCTCCGATTCTTCAGTCAGCTCAAGCGAGGCGAACGTTACGCCGTGAATACCATCTCTCCCAGTTCTGCCACCTGCAAGTACCAGGTGATCCCCAGGCTTAGCATTCTTCACATACTTATTTGTGGGCAGAATGCCAATGCATCCACAATATACTACTACGTTCCCCACATAGCTCTCATCGAAGTATATGGCTCCGTTAACTGTTGGGATGCCCATGTTGTTGCCATAATGGCCGATCCCTGCGATAACGCCTCGGAACACGTATCTAGGATGCTTTGTTCCAGGTGGAAGCCTTTTAAAGTCATAGTCTAGCGGACCGAATCCTAAAACATCTGTGCACGCTATCGGGTCAGCCCAGACGCCGAGAACATCTCTGATGACGCCCCCAACTCCTGTCGCAGCTCCGCCGAACGGTTCAATAGCTGAGGGGTGATTATGAGTTTCAACTTTGGCGGCGACTGCCCATCCAGTCTCGAATTCAATAATCCCAGCGTTATCCTCGAAGACTGAGATACACCATGAGGGGTTGAGCTCTTTGGTGACGCTTGCAATGAAGGTTTTGAAGAGGGAGTCGATTGTCCTCCCATCAGACGTGATGACCTTGCCCTTAAAGGTTTTATGGAAGCAATGCTCAGACCACGTCTGCCCTATCGTCTGAAGCTCAACGTCAGTTGGGTTCCTACGCTTGGCCTTGAAATATTCCTTTATGGCCTTCATTTCCTCCAAGTTTAGGGCTAGACCCATCTCCTCGCTTATCCCACAGATCTCATTCTCTCCAGCCTCGAGAATATCGATCTCGTAAAGTTCGAATGGCACATTTCTCCTTATGTATAACTTACGAGTCATTCAGCTTCCTCTATCCGGAAATTGAAATCATCTTTGACAGGGTTTGCTAGTAGCCTTAGGCACATCTCTTCAACAATCTTCTCAGCTTCGCTGAGGGATGACGCCTCTACCACTATTTCATAGACTTTACCTACTCTCACAGCCTTTACAGGGTACTTCAGCTCCAAAAGTGATTCTCGAGTCGTCTCGCCCTCAGGATCGGAATGGCCCGGCTTAAGGTTTACTTCCACCCTCGCCCTGAATTCCATAGGTGAGAGAAGATGAGGCCCAATTAATTAAGGTTATTTTTCCGTTTTAATGATTTCGAAGAATAAGTGTTCCACGTTAGAAGTGGTTTAAAAACGGATTGAAATCATAATGGTCTCTCCAACCAGAGTCTAAGAGTCTCAAACCAGAGTATGATGCAGGCGGAGAAGCCGAAAATCAATGCCACCATGTTATGTATGCTACCACTATGACCGTAAAGTATGATGTAGGTTATTAGCATGGTTGTGAACCAGACTGAGTAGAAGAGGTAGCGTGGAACCATGAATCGTCCTATCCTCGTGAACAGCCTTAAAACTCCCACTTTAACTTCCCGGGCAAGGAAATATTCTCCTCTCAGATTCTTATTAACTAGGCCCAGGGACACCAACTTCTCTAGGTGATGCGCCGCAACGCTTGGGCTGGAAAAACCCAGCTCACGTTGGATTTCACGGACACCGACAGGCAACTTCTGCGTTCTCAGGAGAAACCAGTAAACCATAAGCGTCTTACCCTTCAATAAGGATTCAATCTCGTCTTCAGATGCTCCGCTCATTACTCCTCAGCCAAATCTAAATTATCACCTTCGACATTAAAAAGCTAGCATAAACATTCAATCTTACTTCTCAGCCGCATAGAAGAACTAAAATAGTTTAGATCTGAAAACATTTCAGTATGGAATCTTTAAATTTGTCAAAGGGCGCCGTAGATTTAGACTTTAGGAAGGAATTCAGGGGGTGGATTGTAAGCGAAAAATGCCCAGTATGCCTGAGCATCGATGAAGACTGCGGATTGAGGATCGTTAGCGGAACTACCTTTTGGGAGATCTCTTACAAGCCGCTCTTACTTGTAAATAGTGATGAACATTATACTATTGAGCTGGAGTCTAAACATTCCTTTAAGGAAAGGAGCTATGGGCCTAGAGGCTACTCATTCTTCATGATGAAGCTTGAAGCCCTTGATGCGGATACAAGGCCAGTCAATGTAAGGTTTGATAGTTGGCGATTCGGTGACCCCGGCGAGCCCTTTATCCGTCTTGATCTAGGATCATGGAGATCTGGCGAGATCGCGTTGACAGGGAGAAGCGATTGGATTACCTCGCTGGGCTTCTTCAAGCCTTTTCCAGGAACAAAATTCATGAGACTAACACTGCGCGGCATGGGCAAGGGAGAAGTCTACGTGAGGCGAATCACCATAAAAAGAGGCGTACCAGTTGGAGTCAATCTCTCTTCAAAACCATCTTTGCCTAAATCCGTTCCAAAACCAAGGTTGCTGCGACACATAAGTGTAGGAGATTACATGGGCAAACTTATAAGAATAGGCGACCTTAATGGGGACGGCGTGCCAGAGATTGTTACGGCGCAAAATGAGAGGATAGGACCCGGCAACATATATAGGCAGATCACATGTCTAACCGCAATAAACCTGGATGGATCTATTCTTTGGCAGATAGGGGAACCAGATGCCGAGAATTTTGAAGCTTTATCCGATCTTCCAGTGCATGTGGCAGACATAAATGATGATGGAAGAGACGAAGTTATCACATGCATGAATTTTAAGATCCTAGTGATGAACGGCGAAGACGGCAGAATCATTAATAGTGCTACGACTCCGCGCTCAAGGAAGGGCGGCGGATACATGGAGGGGCCTGAAACTCTCTTCGACAGAATATTAGGTGACTGCATAGTCACATGCAATCTCCGAGGAGCAGGAGATAGGAAGGATCTCATCCTAAAGGACCGATATAATAATATGTGGGCTTACACAGTCAGCCTTGAACCTCTATGGGACTATGCTGGCAAACTGATTCATTCACCATCAGTATTTGACGTGGACAGGGATGGTAGGGATGAGGTCTTCGCTGGAGACGCACTTTTGGATCATGATGGCAGTGTGATGTGGCAGTTAGATGCATACGACCACTGCGACAGTGCCGTATTTTACGAATATCACGGTAAAATCTTGTTGGCTATCGCTAACCAGTGTGGGGGATTCTATTTTCTAGACGCTTTGTCTGGGAGGATTCTGAGGAAGTGGCATATAGGTCACGCCCAGGTTTTGTCGGCTGCAAACTTCGATCCAAAGTATGGATATCCTTTGATCTGCGGTCAAACTTTTCATGGAGGGCTCCACCAATTCCTATTCAGCCCAGAAGGCGAGATACTCTTTTCACACTTCGACGGGGTATACGGATGGGTCCCCGTAAACTGGACTGGGGACGGGGTGGAGCTCATAGCCGCCCCCCAGGGGCTGTTTGACTGCTATGGAAATCTAGTCGTAGAGTTTCCAAATAGAGATTATGTGGATAGCAGGTGGGGCAGTAAAGTTTACGTTTGGAACTTTTATGGAGACTGCAGAGATGAAGTCATAGTTTGGAACGAAAAATCTATTGTGATTTATACTCAGGAGGACAATCCTAGAAGAGGGGGGATCCTATATAGCCCTATAAGGAATGTTAGAAACCAAACATTCTATGGAAATATAAGGTCTGAACCCGATTGGACTTCCCTTTAATCAGCAATCATAAACGCGGTGGAAGCAATTAAATATGCAACTTTCGCTGAAGAGACGTTTCATATATCCACATTAGAAAATCTTTTCGTAGGAAAACCTGATGATTTTTATATTACATGGCTGAATATGCGGAGTATACGTTTATAGAGGGCTTCTTTAGTGCAGATTGGCAACTAGTCCATCTGTTGGGGCAAGAAGTAGGTTAATGAAGGCTTTATTGAAACCGTTCTTCATTACGTAGGTTAGGATCTGGGTGTTTTGGGCGCCTGATCTAAGATATTCCACTATATCTCTGCCTCTGTATATTCCGCCTGTTGCGCTTATCGGGATCCCCAGGTATACCGCCATTGACACTTGTCTCATATTTGTTTCTTTCAGCTCTCGCCCACCATGGGCCGTTCTGTATTGCTTACCAGTTTCAGGGTCTTCTATTGTTCTGAAGAATCTGTTTGCTATCGTTATCCCGTCTGCTCCTCCTTTCTTTGCCGCTTTAACCATCTCGATTTGGAAGTCTATACCGTAGTCCAGGTTTAGTAGTTTTGGGATTACTTTGATCTCTCTTGATGCCTCTTTTACGAGGCTTGTGGATTCCTCATACCATCTTAGTACGGTCTCTTTATCCTTGGCTATATTTTCGCCTTTAATGAAGGGGCAGAAGTCTATCTCGATGTGGCTGTAGCCGATATTGAATAGTTTCTCGGCTGTGTAAACCCATTCTTCAGTTTTCCATTTTTCTTCAATAGATGATGGTAGGTGGCAGAGGATAGAGGCAATTATCGGCGTGCCAGTTTTCTCGCTGATTTTATGGGCTTTCTCGGCGAATTTTAGGTATTCTGGGAGGGTTCTCAGGTCGAGCCCACCGTCCCAATGGAGTATAGGGTAGAGACGGCTTACATCATCCTTGTCGTAGAACCACCGCATGAACGTCGGCTTCCTTCTTAAGAAATGCATGGACGCGTTTCCATGTTTATCCTCCCCCACGACCGATTTAAGAACTATTGCCCCAAACCCGGCCCTAATAGCGCGTTCTATCTGCTCCGGATACTGGGAAAGTGGACCGGGAGCAAGTATTATCGGGTTCCTTAATTCCATGTCTACATAACGTGCTGAGAGATCTATTCCAAACTCTTCCCTTACCGCTTCTTCGATTCCAGACGGGTTGGCTTCGAACCTTTCTCTCAACTTTTTTAGTTCTTCATCGATCTTCTTTACTCTCAGGTCCAAACGAACTCTTCACCTTATTATTCTGTCCTCTCTATATTCTTGCCAGACCTTTTCAAACCATCCCTCAGAGGTCGGGATCGGCCGAACCTTTATCCATTCAGTTTTAACACTCATGTTCTCGTCAAGCCACACTTCGCAGATTCTATCCATTAGGGACTCGTCATAGGGTTTGAAGCGCCATTCTGGTTCTAGCTTTTCTAGTGGGCAAACACCGTTAGGGTCTAGTATTATGTAGGAGCCCCTGCTCCCTCCGCCTTTTTCCAAGTACTCTCTCATGGCCTCAAGATATACAATGTGTGTTAGTGTCAGCTCTTTTACTTCAAGCGCGTCAAGCAGTTCTCTCTTCGAGGATAAGACGAGACGGTTTTGCAGGTTTTCTTTCAGCATATATGCTTCCTTTAGCGCCCGCCTTATCCCCTCTAGGCTACGGACATGGGCGGCATACTTTGTCATGCGCTCTTGAATCTCATTTTTTATCTCTTTAATGGATCTTGATTTTGGATCTATCCTTTCAGTGAGCCTTCGCATAAGATTGATCTTATCCTCAAGCCTCGGCCTAATCATCTCGAGAAACGTCTCTATTTTGGGCGGCGGATCCCTATACCTAGCGGCGATATATTGTGCAGCCCGGTATCCCCCAACTTGCCCGGCGTTAAGTGCCGATCCTCCGGGCCTGTACACTCCATGCGTCCCGTTGACCTCTCCTATTGGAAAGAGGTGCTTTATATTTGACTCCCACCATATATTTCCAGAGAGCCCGCCGTTATTGTGCTGCGCGCAGACCGCTACCTCTAGGGGTTCCCTAGTCAAGTCTATACCGTGATCCGCGTATAGTTTTACGGCTGGCGGGTTCATCTTCATGAGCCTTTCGATAGGCGTGCCGAATAGCGCGTCAGACTTCTCCAAATATTCATAAGCTTCCTTCTCCAGATCCTCAAACTTGAAGCCTGTGATATTTCTCGTGAAGTCCATGAAGACTCTTCTTCCAAGTTTTACGGTTTCACGGTATACTAGGAGGTCTATTAATGAAGAGCCGTAGTTCAGGATCCTCCTTGCATCGAATGGCCATTGATATCCTTTCAGAAATATGCATGTGGCAAGCTTGCCTATGGAGGGAAAGAATTCATTTAGAAACTCTTTTTCATCATGTCCTTCCTTATCAGTGGATATGTATCTAGGTATAACCTGCTGATAGGTTCCCGAAACGTTCCATCTAAACTTCACTGAGGCCAGCCCATATTGCCATTCTGTTAGGTTTCTTCCTCTTGCGCCAATCTCGAATGCCAATCCTGTGCTTCCTCTCTGTGCTTCGGGATATACCGATGCCTTGTAAAGGGCGGCGGGCCCGCCTGTCGCGAGGACTAGGTTTGTACAGTTGAAGAGAACCATTCCAAAGTTTTCTGATTCAACTTCCTCTCTATTTATGCAGAGGAACCCGACAACCCTTTCTCTCTGCCTAAATAGCGCCACTGCCTCATGCTTGTCAAAGATCGGTATCCCCTTCGCCCTAACCTGCCTAAGTAAACATTCATGCATATAGTAGGAGGTTAGCGGGCCGGCTGATGTTCCACGCTGCTTTGGATCATGATCCGTCTTATAGCCTACGTAGGAGCCATACTCATCATGTGGGAAGGGTACGCCTAATGAGACGAGATGATAGAACTCTTGAATTGAAAGTGTCGCCTCTATAAGGGCGATGTCCCCATGCATACATCCCCCTGAAAAGAGAGCCTGCGCCATCTCATATGGGCTGTCGCCAGTCCTGCCGACAAGAGATAAGCGGTAGTAGGTCTGCTTATCCGATCCGGTGTTCCTTGAAGTGCCACCATATATATCCTCGGTTACTATAGCAATGTCCCTTTGCCCATTGGCATATAGGTGGTCTGCGCAGTTCAACCCTGCGGCTCCGCTTCCAATTATCACGGTGTTCAGAGAATAGACTGGTATCTTATACCCCAATACTTCGACTGTTCCCTTTTCCACAGCGTATCCCTTTAGAGCCTCTTTAGGTGAAATCCTCCATCCACATTGAAGACTTCGCCCGTTGAGAATGGGAAGTACCCTTTGGCGATAGCGACTACCGCCTTTGCGACATCTTCAGGTTTTCCCCACCGTTTAATAGGCGTTATGCCTTCTGAGATTAGGCGGTCGTACTTTTCTTTGACCGGCTCGGTCATGTGGGTTAAAATTATTCCGGGCCTTATCTCATAAACATTTATTCCATATTCTGCAAGTCTATCGGCGTAGAGCTTCGTCATCATACTTAATCCCGCCTTGGATATGCAGTACTCGCCTCTGTTAATTGAGGATGTGTAGGCTGATATCGACGATATGTTTATGATCTTCGGGTCTAGGTCCGCCTTTTGCTGCTTAAGTTCGATCATCCATCTCGCAATGATCTGTGTTAGAAAGTATGGTCCCTTCAAGTTAACCGCTAAAACCTGGTCAAAGCTCTCCTCAGACGCTTCAAGGATGTCAGCTCTCACCTTTGGTGCAATGCCAGCATTGTTTACAAGAATATCTATACGTCCAAAAGAAGACTTCATTGTTGACAGCATCCTTTCTCTATCCTCTTTGATTGATATGTCTGCCCTAATGAAGATCGCCTTACATCCAGCCGCCTTTATCCCATCTAGCACTTGAGAAGCTTGTTCAGGCTCGCATATGTCATTCACGGCGATGTCGAAACCATTTCTTGCAAGTTCAACCGCTATCGCCGCGCCGATCCCTCTTGCCGCCCCAGTTATCAGGGCGACTGGGCGACTATTCCAGACTCCATCTGTTATACGAGCATCTTCCATCCGATTTTCACCGCAATTAACAATGAACATCCTGAGCCCATCAATTGCTTGAATATATTAGGTGTATTCTGTTGCCCATGGGGTCCGGGTTCTTCAGGAAGACGCTTTTTACACCTTTCTTTACTTTAGGCTCCTCAATCATTATGCCCATTTTCTGCAGATAGTTGCATGCCTCCTCAAAGTTTGAGACCCTTATTGCGATGTGGCATCTCTGCCGCTCACCAGTCTTCATCACTTCGATCCTTCCTGCCCCCTGACCAGAGATGAAGAAGGAAGTTGCTCCCTCAGCCTTCGAAAAGCCAAATATCCTAGCATACCAGTCTACAAGTTCTTCCGCTGCGACCCCTTCAGGGTAAAGCCCCACGTGCTCAACCCCAAGAAAGAGCGGCGTACCCCTCGCCTCCTTTATCCACCATAGACATTGTTCAACCTTCTTCGCGATCTCTTCGAACTTGCCCGCGCTGACTAGATCTTTTGAGATGAGTTTTGAGCCTATGCCGAGCGCGGCTGTGCCAGCCTTTATCCATTCGAATATGCTCTCACGTGTTGGGTCAACTCCTCCCGTAGGCATGATCTTCGCCCATGGGCATGGGCCAAGAAGATTTCTTACGAATTCTGGACCCCCTACCTCCGCGCCTGGAAAAATCTTCACTATGTCGCAGCCCAGCTCCTCCGCCTGAGATATCTCGGACGCGCTTCCGCAGCCCGGCATATATGGAACCTTCCTCCTGTTGCATACCTTTGCAATCTCAGGGTTCAGTACGGGTCCCACGACGAAGTTGGCGCCACTATTAATGTATAGGGCCGCTGTTGCAGGATCGATTACTGATCCCACCCCCAAGATTACGTCTGAAAACTCTTTGTTGCACCATTTGGCTAGCTCCGTGAAAACTTGGTATGCAAAGTCTCCCCGGTTGGTGAACTCTATCACCTTTGCTCCGCCGTCTACGCATGCCATCACAATCTTTTTCGCGGTTTCAAGATCCCCCTCATAAAAGACTGGGACGAGCCCGAGTTCAAGGATCTTCCCTATGACGACATGCTTAAGGAATTTTGCCAATACTTTCAAGCCTCCCTCTTACCTTGCAATCCTTCCAGACGCTATTCCTGCTGCAAGCCTTTCAACTTCATCCACACCGATCATGTTAGAATCCCCTACAATCGTATGTTTTAGGCATGAGGCTGCAACTGCGAAGTTTAGAACCCTCTGGAGATCTTCTCCGAACTTCAGCAGCCCATATATGAGGCCCGCCGCAAAGGCGTCTCCGCCGCCAACCCTATCCACGATATGCGTTATCTGATAAACAGGAGCCTTATAGAATGTTTTCCCATCATAGAGGACGCCTGACCATGTGTTGTGGCTTGCGCTAATGCTTCCCCTAAGGGTAATAGCCACCTTCTTCAGGTTGGGAAAAATCTCCATAAGTCTCTGCGCAACTGGCAGGTACTTGTCAGCTTCAACCTTCCCCGAAATAACGTCTACTCCCGGCGCTTTGATCCCAAAAACTTTCTCTGCGTCTTCCTCGTTACATATGGCTATGTCAGCATATCTAAGTAGCTCCGCCATGACTTCACTCGCTGTCTTCCCCCACTTCCAAAGCTGTGCCCGATAGTTCAGGTCTGCGGAGACCGTTAAGCCCGCCGCTTTAGCCTTCTGGACGGCATCTAAGCATGCTTCGGCAGCGCCCTTGCTCACAGCTGGCGTTATTCCTGTCCAATGGAACCAGCAGGCGTCAGTGAAGACCTTTTCCCAGCTGATCATTCCCGGAGTTATCGTTGCAAACGAGGAGTTCGCCCTGTCATAGATCACTTTGCTTCCTCTCTGGACTGCTCCTGTCTCGAGGAAGTAGATTCCGAGCCTGTCTCCTCCTCGAATGACATTATCAACCTTTACCCCAAATTGGCGTATATAATTGAGACAGGCATCCCCCAGATCATTGGGCGGGAGACGTGTCACGAACTCAACTGGAATCTTGAAGTTGGCAAGCGAGATCGCCACATTCGCTTCCCCTCCCCCATAGGTCGCATCGAAGGATCTGGCTTGGATAAACCTCTGAAAGCCTGGCGGTGAAAGACGGAGCATAATCTCGCCGAAGGTTACAACCTTTTTGTCCATACCCAAAACCCCACGCAACCTATTCTCTCCTGAACTACGTATTTTTACTTTTCGCAACCCATCACCTTAAAATCAAAATCATCTTGCAGCCTTTTTTAGTTTAGTCGTAGAGAACCCGATCCAGCAGATCAGAAATTCTTAAATTATGCAGAGCAAGATGAAAAAGCGTGGCCGCCGTAACGTAGAGGCTTATAACAGCCGCGGATCCTGGAAGCGTACAGGCCTGTGGAGCCTGGAGGCCGGGTTCAAATCCCGGCGGCGGCCTCCAAAATTTTAGGCCTCTAAAGAATCAACTAATAACCGTCACATTTTTATGCCATTCTATCCTTGCATCAGCACCACATAAGAAAGACGCAGAGGGGAATAGGTGAGAAACTTCTAGCCAGTCGGCTCAGCAGACCTTCCCGATCGTATCAGTTCCTGCAGCAGACTTGCAAGCTTTGGCGCCGCGTTCATAATATCCATCGACGTAACTATGCCGACAAGCTTCCCATCTTCAACCACTGGCAACTTCTTAATCCTTTTTCCCGCCATGAGCCTAGCGGCCTCTTCTACGCTCTTGTCAGGATCAGTTGTTATGAGGGGATGGGACATTATGTCGCCAGCCTTCACGAGAGAGGGGTCAACGCATTGCTCAACAATCTTCCGCATTATATCCCTCTCAGTAATTATACCGACAGGCTTCTTATCATCCATAACCACAATCGACCCTATGTCAAATTTGTTCATCTTCTGAACTGCTTCCCTCACAGTAGAGTCAACCCTGACAGTTTTCACGGACCTAGTCATCACATCACGAACAAGAAGAACCTCAGCCATGCCTACATCCACCATAAAATATAATGAGGCCACCTATTTTCTATATTTCCCTCAGAACCTATATTTGGCTTTTATCTATCATCCTAACGAATAACAAATCAATATTTAAATTCCCGAATCAAAATTGTTATTCTAAAAGGCGCTTGGGCCGGTAGTTCAGCCTGGCATGAACGCCCGACTTGCACTCGGGAGGTCGGGGGTTCAAATCCCCCCCGGTCCACTACGCAGAATACCAGTGATCTTTCCATGATGTTAGAATGCTTTTCGCGTTCAGATTGAAGGATTTATTGAAGCTGAATTCAAAAAGAGGCCTCTTTCACGTGAAAAATTATTTAAAATGGACAAGGCATTAAAGTCTTGAGAGATTGGGTTGATTTCGAGATTTGCGAGTCTGGTCTCTTACCCGCCCTTAGGGAAGACGGCTATAAAATATATGAAGAGTAGGGGTTTGAAGTTTCTTCAAGTCCCGCTTGAGAAAGCATTAGAGAAACAGGAGGAGATGCTTAAAAACAAATTTTCGAAGATGAGAGATACGCTTATAGGAAGGAAGCTTGGCTTCAAGCCTCTTATAAGTTGGCTGATCTTACGTTGACTGGATACGAGTTCTACGAGCCATTCTTTAGCGCTCCCTCACAAGACGCTTTCATGTATCCTCTTCATGAATACAATAGGACTAGGACAAGCGGGTCAAGCGGCAAGGAGAAATGGTTCCTTCTTCCCCGCATCTCTTTCACGAATGCCCTGCATGAAGACTGGAATGGCATTACTTGTTCTTCTCTTTCATGACGGCGAAAAATGTAGGTTGGAATACGGGGATACGGTGTACGTTAATGTGGCGCCGCCTTTTCCTGCCGGTTTCATGCTACCTCAAGTCGAGGATGTCGGCATAATAAAACTAGTTCCGAATATGAATCTTCCTTACAAAGACAAGATTGAGTTCTTCATTTTCAATTATGATAAGATTGACGCAGCTGTTATGCTTTCATCTGCGCTTTTGACTCAAGTTAAACCCAGAATTGGGAAAAATATTAGATTGAAGGGCTTGCTAGCTTTGGATTCCGTTATTGCTGACGTAAATATAGAAGAGATAAAGCAGTTTGTGGGAGTAACCCCAAAAACAACTTATTCTTCAACAGAGATGCAGGCGCCGAGCGTTCCCTCCCTTGAGCATCCATTGGGCTTCATCTTTGATTGGCGTAGAAACATAATTGAGCTGCACCCTATTTCAAAGGGGAAAATAAGCCCCGAGACTTTAGTTGGCTTGGATAGTGTGGATGTAGGCGAGGTTTATCAACCAGTATACACATCGCTTGAAGGGGAGCTCACAAGATACGTTATTGAGGACTCGATAAAATGTATAGCCAAAGGTGATAGCATAATAGGCTCAGATTACCCTGTTTTCAAGTTCCATTCTAGGATAGGCGGCGAAATTTCCCTTCAAAACTTCACTAGGATCACCGAGGATGATCTGGTTGCGTCTCTTAGGAGCGGTAAGGTGTCATTCATAGATTTTGTTGCAAAACCAATGATTGATGGATGCTTTGAGTATCTTGTAATTTACCTCGAGCACACTTGCAATAAGTCTTCCGTCGATATTGCTCATGCCATTCACAAGTATCTTTATGAAAATGATGCCGACTACGGAAGCCTTGTCGACTTCTTTGGATATTTACCTATAAGGGTGCGCGCCGTTCCTAGGGGGTCTTCGCCAGATATCTGGATGATATACAAGCCGGATCGATCCCGAAAGTTCCCATAGTAGGAATTGGGGATAGAGACTTCGATCGGCTTATAAAAATAATTGAAGAGTGTGGAGGATTCATTTGTTAGAAACACTCTGTGGCAGCTAATGGCATTGTCACAACTTCATGTGGCATAGCCTTAGCTATGGTCATTCGCCATGGAAAACTTGAAAGAAACCTCTTTTATTATGCTTGGACAGGAGGCTTCATTGCCTATGGTCTTGAAATATTGCTTCGCCCTTTTTATGAGCCCATCAGATTCATACTCGGCGGTGTTGCATATATTCTAGTCGCCCTTGGCATATGGAGCCTTACTGGAAAGAAGGGAATAATACGCTAGGAGCACTAATGGCAGGTCTTTTTTCTCATAGTTTGGCTTAGAATTGTTCCGATCGAGGCGGCATTGGGCACGATGTATATTATAATAACAATAGCTGTTATACATCTCAGGTTTGCCTTCGGCAGATCTGCTGAAATGTTTGTAATAGGCTGGATACTCCTCGGACTAACAAATGTATTCTTGGCCAAAAATGGCTGGGTCACAGACATCTTCGCAATCTTTTCAAAAATTATTATTTTCTTGGGCATTATTCACAAGGAGTTTGCAACAATACCTAAAAGGTTGGAGAACCTTTTAGCCTCGAGGAAGTCATATCCAATCGATGCAGAGCTACCACAGAGTGAGGGAAGATTAATCCTTGTTCTTTCAGACATCAGGTCGACACGCGCAACTGAAATAAGGTGGATCCAAAAGCAGATACGGGAAGCGCTTGAAAGAAACATGGACTCCTACCTCTTCCTGATTGAGAGTCTGCCGCCTCTAGACGAGCTGAGACGCCTTGTTTGGATGAGCCCAGATAGAGTTCACATTCTAATCTTCTCGAGTAGCGCTGATAAATTGAGAAATGAATTTCTAGTTTTTGACCCGGACCTCCAAGCGGTCGGCGCATCTCTCCATGAGCTGCTTAAGATCTCACAGCAAAAAGACCTAAGATGTAAGATAATAATAGATAGTATATCTACCATGATACAGATTTTCGGCGGACCCCAAACACATCGGTTGTTCCTTCAGAAGATGGGGATCCTAAGAGAGAGCATGGCATCCATTTATGGGCTGCTGCACTCTGAAATGCATGAAGACAATATCGCGGCCATGTTTCAAAAACTCTCGGATTCAACACTAACCATTGAGTAAACACCTATTGAAACCGCTTTAGCGACAAGATCTGCTTGAAAGAGTTAGGCTAGAACCTCACGGGCTCTGTGTGGTAGACCGTGATGCCTCTACCATTTATGATATACCGTCTTGGCTGTTCATCATGCCTTATGCCACGCATCTTCTCGATTCGAAGAGTTCTCAAAAGATTAAAATTATGAACCGTTTTCTCAAGCCATATTACGCCATCAGCTAAGAATTGTTCCATATAAAAGTCTTGATGGGAAGCGATCTCAGATGTGAGAAGAGATGTGACGCCAATCTTTCTTAACTCCTCAAAAATCGTCGCTATCCTATACCTCTTTAATCCAGCTCTTTGCTCGCGAACTGTTATGCTATTAAGCGGATCAATGACCACGCATTGCGCGTTAATCTCTCTAACCGCCCTAACGAGGTCTCGGGTTATAAAAAAATTATCTCTTCGCTCTCCCGATTTTTCATTTCATATGTGCTAATTCCAAGAGGCACCGTACAGAAATCCAGCATCTTAAAAGTCCTATTCATCTCTTTCTCCCTCAGGTTCCAGCCAAAACCTTCAACATTCTCTAGGACAAGACGCTTAGGCTCCTCTAAGGTCACATATATTCCTAGTTCACCTCTCTCAGCCGCAGCAACCAAAAAATTGAATCGGAAAAAATGGTTTTTCCAGTTCCGGGGCCGCCGCAGAGCAAGATGACTCTCCCCTAGGGAAACCGCCTCCCAGCATCTCATCTAGACCTTTTATCCCCGAAGAAACCCGCATCATTCAGTGTCCTCCAAGCTTCACGCCCATACAAGGAAACATTCAAAAAATAGTTACTCCCTAATATAAGAACCTTGCTAAAACTGCTGTCCTAAGAATTTAGGTATTATCAAAATTCTTTGAGTATAATTTTCTTCATACTTATTGAGCTATAGATCGCATCCTTAATACTCTATGAAGAAATGAAGAAAAAAGTGTGGTGTATTCTCTCTAAAATTTAATTCCATATCCCCCTTTTTGTTTTCATTTGAAGTGTTCCGCCATCTCCTCATTACCGGGAGCTTTGAGTATTCCATCAATGACTTCGTCAACTTGCCTCAAGCACTTTGTTCTTATGTCCATCAGGAGCCAATGAGCCAATGTATCTCTGCCTCCTTTGAGATTGGCTTCGAGAGCCCATTCCGCTCTCATTATTCTAGGCAGCATCGCATATTTGCGTATCTTGCTTGGAATAGCATCTCTAGGTATTGGATGGATCCCGTTGCCGTCTACCTTCACATGAGTTTCAATCGTAACATCATCTTGAATGTTAGGTATTGTTCCTCTATTCATAACATTCGCGTAAATTGGATTCCTAACTTTGCCCCCGAACCATGGTGTTTCGTAGCTATCAGCAGGTTTGTCGTTGTATATTGAGTCCATGAGCGGTACGAGTACCTCTCCGCTTGGTCTCAGCTGTAGCATCTGTGACAATGGTCTTGAAGTGTCAAAGGCTATTCTCTCCATCTCGCCGAAGCCTCTTCTAACCTCAAGGATTCTTATTGCGCAGCCCATCTCCGAATCTGGTCCTCCATATGGCCCATACCAGTACTGTTTGGTCTTCAGATCCCAGTGATATTTCCATGTGCCTCCCCTGACACTGTCACCTATAGGCAAGTAGCCATAGGTTTTATACATGTCGATGGCAGCTGGGCATAGGTCCAGATCCCATGGGCTTACGGTGTGCTCTCTCCAAACCGCCCAATATTCCTCAGCGTCCTCTCTGATCCAGTCATCAAGATAAGCGTACCCATCCTCACCCTTATACCTAAACTTTGTTAACCATATAACATGGTTCAACCCCTTCATCTCTATCTCAACTTCTCCTAGATCTACGAGATTCATTAGCTCCCTGTAAAATTCTGGTCTATGCGCGGCGCATTGAGCTGTTATATTCTTGCCCAGCTTCTCTTTGGCAAGACGCATCGCTAGAACTTCGAGGGCGGCCCTGTAGCCTAAGAAGCCGTGACATATACCTGCAACGTTAACTTTGGTCTCCCTGCCGACCATAGTGGAGAGCTCTAGAACAGGATTTGAGACGATGAAGAACCAGGCGTGAGGGGCCAGATTCTCAATATCTCTAGCTATCTCTAGATGTAGCTTGAAGAGGTAGTACCCCCATATCGTGTGATAGTCTCCAACATAATTCCATTCGACGCTATTGATCCCCCTATAGTATCCATGCTCCTCGGATATGTCCCTCATCCTCTCATAGTACAGGTATCCCATAGGAAGAGCGGTCGATATAACGAAGTCGGCCTCCCTTATGGCTTCCGACCTGTCCTTCGTTGAGTGTACTTCCGCAGGAACTTTAAGCTCATCAACAAATCTCTTAGCCAATGTGGAAACGACCTTCAGCCTGTAATCGTTAATGTCCATAAGCCATATCTTAGACCCGCGTAGACCTTCATTCAAGAATATGTCAACAAGGATCCGGCTCGTCCACCTGGCGCTACCAGCCCCTATAAATGTTATCTTTGGACCTTCACGCATAGACTTTCAACCCTTAGCATTTAAGTTGGTCTAGAACTTAAATCTTGCAGTGAAAAAGTCTCACTTTCGCTCCTGCATTAAATAAAATTATTACATAATTGCATTGAACCGGAAGGCAACCTAAACCTAAAACTCTCCTGTTTTCCCAACCAATTCAGAGGCTGCTCCCCAAAAATTCTTACACCATCGCTTATAAGTAGAGGATAAGGTTCACCTCAGTCTAGGATGGAACATTCTAAGCGTGGAAAACAGTATATGTTTTTGTCATCCTTATAACCAATTCATAATTCTTTTTTCCTACGCATGCCCCTGTATGGTCTAACCGCACACTTTAAGGGCAGGGGAATGTGTTCGCAAGTGGTAGAGTCCGCTCTAGAGACTATTCCTAAAGCACAGAAGACCAATGTCGACAATCTGCCAATAAAGGTCTTGCATGTTGATGATGAAGAAGATTTCTTGAGCGTTGCTAAAGAGTGTCTAGAGTTGGAGGGCGCCTTCAATGTACATACCGCATCATCCGTTGATGAGGCAATTGAGAAGATGAAAAAGTCGGAATACGACGCAATTATCTGCGATTATTTCATGCCTAAAAAAGATGGACTGACATTTCTGGAGATGTTAAGGAAAGATGGAAACAACATTCCTTTCATTATTTTTACAGGTAAGGGAGGAGAGGAGATAGCTGTAAGAGCATTAAACCTTGGGGCAGATGGTTACATCAATAAAAACGGCGACCCACACAGGGTCTACTGCGAACTTGCACATATTATAGGGCAAGCCATAGAAAAGAGGAAATCCGAGAAGCTTTTGAAGTTATCTGAAGCCAAGTATCGCGCGGTTTTCGATAGTTCAAATGACTGCATACTCCTGCTAGACCTGAAAGGCAACATTATGGATGTAAACAACGTCGCTATGAAATATGGATTCAGGAAAGAGGATCTAATCGGCAGAAACGTAACCGAATTTGTTTCGTTAAAGGATAAATTACAACTGCTCAAGGATATTGCCAAGAAACTGAGGGGAGAGTCAGTCGAAAACCTAATTGAGGTAAAGACCCCCAAGGGGAATGTTCTTGCTGCATATAGATGCAAACCCTTAGTCGTGGACGGACGGGTCGTCGGCATACATGCAGTATTGGCCGATGTCACAAAAAGTAAGGAGATGGAGAGAAACTATCAGGCAGTGTTTGAGAACACAGGCACAGCCATGTGCATAATAGATGAGGATAATACTCTCTCTTTAGTGAACAAAGAATTTGAGAAGATAAGCGGCTACTCAAAGGGGGAGATTGAAGGAAAGAAGAAGTGGACAGAGTTCGTAACCCCAGAGTATAGGCGGATTATGGAGAAATATCAAGTAGAGAGACGGAGGAAAGGCGGAAAGGCTCCTACCCAGTATACCTTTGACTTTATGAATAGAAACGGGCAAAAAAGAAAGATGCTCATAAATGTTGGATTGCTTCCAGGAACGAAGAAGTCAGTCGCCTCTCTCCTAGATATAACCGAATATGAGGAGACCCAGAAAAAAATCAAGAAACTCAGTGAAGCCCTCCATGAGAGTGAGGAGACATACCGAGCGCTCATTAATGGCATGAATGATACAGCATGGGTTATAGGCTTCGATGGCAAATTCATAGATGTCAACGATGCTGCAGTCAGGGTTTTAGGATACTCAAGAGATGAACTACTGAAGATGGGTCCACCGGACATCGACTCCACATTAACGGAGGAGCAGATCAGAGAGCTCATTAAAAATATGCCGAAGGACAAGATACAAGTCTTCGAGACCACCCATATTACCAAGGATGGAAGGATAATCCCCGTAGAGATTTCATCAAGCCTTGTAACATATAAGGGGAAAACAGCGATTCTAAGCATCGCGAGAGACCTCACAGAACGTAAGAAGGCAGAAGAAAAACTGAGAAAGACTATGGACGAGCTTAGGCTAGCCAACGAGAAGCTAAGTGTTGTAGGAAAGTGGACGAGGCATGACGCCCGAAACAAACTTTCGGTTATTAAGAGCCACATATACTTGGCAAAGAAGAAGCTGCCAGCTGACCATCCGGCCCTAAAGCATCTGAACGAGGTTGAACTGGCCTGCGATCAGATCGTCAGAATATTCGATTTTGCAAGCCAATATGAGATGCTGGGTAAGGAGAAAAGGTTCTATGTTAACGTCGGAAAAAGCATCGACGACGCAATCTCACTAATCTCAAACCTGAACAACATAAAGATTATCAACAATTGTTACGAGCTAACCGTACTTGCCGACTCTCAGCTGAGACAGCTATTCTATAACCTAATCGATAATTCAGTTAAGCACGGCAAGACCGTAAACCAGATAAAGATACATTTTGAGGAAGACGAGGATAAACTGAATCTAGTGTATGAAGATAATGGTGTTGGAATATCAGACAAAGTTCGGCGCAACCTCTTTAAGGAGGGACATGGAGAGGTAGGCGGCTATGGACTATACCTAGCCGCTAAACTCTGCGAAATATACGGCTGGAAGATAGACGAGACAGGAGAATACGGGAAAGGAGCAAAATTCACACTAACAATACCGAAAACAAACGTGGAAGGGGAGCAGCTCTACAAACTACATCGATGAAAAGTAATTAATTGAGCCAGCACATTATCAAACTTTTTCGAAAACGTTTACCCGTTAATCAGATTGGAAAGAAAGAAGCGAACACGCAGATCATGTAGACTGTGAAACTATAAAATGAATTCACAAATGTTAAGGCGTGTCCACCCATAATTATCCCATAAAAAAGGAGCAAAGGATAGTATGCACCGATTATTTAGAAATAAGCGCGGCGTAAGCCCTGTAATAGCCACGCTACTCCTCATATCGATCGCGGTTGCAGCGAGCGTCATCGTCTACTCATGGGTCACAGCCATGGTGACTCAGCAGGGTCAGCAAGCACAAGTGATGATAAAAATAGATTCAGTACAGTTTGAAAACAATACTACTGTTAACGTAACAGTAAGGAATACGGGCACAGTACCCGCAAAGATAGGCAGCATATATGTTTACGCGGCAAATGGTACAAGGGTCGGGGCCAAGAACTTTGATGTAGAGATCCAAGTTGGCGGTACAGCATCCTTTAACGTTACAATTAACGGCAATTATACACCTGCTGCAGGATATTGGGTCAGAGTTGTCGCCAGCACTGGTTATTACGCTCAAGAGATTTTCTTTGCGCCTTCGCAACAGCCTTAGCTGTAAGAGAAATAATAATGATCCCGCATTTTTTTATCTTAACCCATGCCTAAAAATGGGGTCCGCCAAATGATTAGTGAAACAGCTAGAGATAGGAGAGGTGTTTTAAGAAGCAGCATTGAACGACCATTCGCATTAATTGAGGCTGGAAGGACTGTCAGGGAGGCTCAATTCGAGGCTCAGATTCTAGGCCCAAGAAACGTTCCATCAGGGATTACTGGTTTAGATACCTTCTTAGACGGAGGCTTACCTGATAGGAGCTTGCTTCTCATTCTCGGGGAGACTGGAAGCCACTATGAAACATTTGTACAGCAAGTGATGATTAACCATCTCTCGAATGGTGGAAGAGCCGCCTACTACTTGACGGAGAACTTAGCCGTTGACATTCGGCAGAAGATGGAAATCTTTCGATGGAGCCTTAAGGAGTATATTGGCAGGGGTGACATGGTCTTCATTAATTTGAGGACACCTACCCTCGAAGAGATAGCCAATCTTATGCCGCAGATTCTAATTGAAGGCCTTAATCTAACAGTCTCTAAGGGATTGAACAGTCTAAAATCAGACATTCTTGTCAAGACTAGGGAGGAGAGATGGATCATACTTGAACTAGGTCAGCTTCTTAGAGAATACGGGTTAAACGATGTTCTCAGTCTGCTTCATTACTGGAGGGCCGCTGTGAGAGTATACGGCGGGATTCACTTCGCCTTGCTTCCCATCGGCGTCCACCAAGATTCTGAAGTAAACGCTATTGAGCATCTGGCAGATGGGGTGATAGAATTTTATCTCCGAGACGGCCCAAGGGAGTTTGACAATATAATGGTTATCCGAAAGCTTCCCGGCGTGAGGAAAGCCTTAAGCTTAAACTTCACGGTCTCTGAAAACGGTCTAATAATCGAGACCGCCGCAAGAATATCTTGAAAATCGCCCTTAGAGGCACGTGTATTTATGCCATCATGAAAATCTAATCCTCCACGCTGTTTTTCTCCTTAGTAGTTACTCTAGGGATTTAAAAAAGGGGTTTCAAGTTCAGAAGACTCTTTAGTGAATCTACAAGCAACCTTTCATGAAAGGGAAAAGTGGCTCTCATGACCACGCTCCAAGCTGTAAGCAAAAAAATTCTCGAGGTTTGGAAGGTTAATGAACCCTTCGCCTACGCCGTCCTAGCAGAGTATCCCTTTCCACATGAGATTAGATACGAAGTTTTTGAGCCTACTTTGACTGCTGATGAGGAGAGGAGCCTAAAAAGGATTAGGGACTTCCTTTTTGAACAGATCGATGTAACTATGTCTGATCTGGGATCCGAGGCGGAGGCGGCTGAATATTTAAAGAGACTTACAATGCGAATCATTAGACAATTCCGCATCCCAGTGAAGAAGGAAAGTCTAGAAAAAATTCTGTATTATATTGTCCGAGATTATGTGGGGTACGGTAAGATAGACGTTATGATGAAGGATCCGCTTATAGAGGATATCAGCTGCAATGGCGTGGGCCTCCCCATATATGTTTGGCATAGGGACTACGAGTCTATCCCAACGAATGTCGTCTTCGACTCTGAAGAGAGCCTTGACTCCTTCATTGTGAGGTTGGCTTACAGGGCTGGAAGGATGATATCAGTTGCCAATCCAATCTTGGATGCAGCGCTTCCGGATGGAAGCAGAATCCAGCTGACTCTGGGCAGAAGTGTGACCCGTCATGGCTCAACGTTCACTATCAGAAAATTTAAGACCGATCCTTTCACGATCGTCGATTTGATTAGGCTGAACACTCTTTCAAGCCATATGGCTGCTTTCTTCTGGCTCCTTATAGAGAACAAGTTCAACATCTTCGTTTGTGGTCCAACCGCATCTGGAAAGACGACTACCCTAAACTGCTTATCAAACTTTATCCACCCAGACTACAAAATCGTTACGATCGAGGAGACCCCTGAAATCCGCCTTCACCACAAGAACTGGGTTAGATCTGTCTCGAGACCAGGATATGGAGGCTCAGCTGAGATTACATTATTCGATCTCTTAAAGGCCGCTATGAGGCAGAGGCCCGACTACATAATCGTCGGGGAGGTTAGGGGTTCGGAGGCATACACTCTCTTTCAGGCGATGGCGACTGGACATGGCGGCTTATCTTCACTGCACGCCGAATCCGTTCCGGCGGCTGTTCATAGACTTGAAAACGAACCAATTAACATTCCAAGAACCCTCATAGCAGGTCTGAATGTGATAACTGTGCAGATGAGGTTGGAGGTTAACGGTAAGCCTGCCCGTAGAACGATCACTACAACCGAGATCCTAGGCATAGATCCGAGAACTAATGAGATAATTACCAACGAAACATTTCGGTATAAGCCTGAAGCCGACACATATGCCTATTCCGGAAGATCATACAGTCTTGAAAGACTTGCTAAGAATACTGGAATGACAATGAGGGAGATTGAAGAGGAAATCACGGGCAGGATGAAAATTCTCGACTGGATGGTCCGGCATAATATGAGAAGCTTCAGCGAGGTTGCAGAGATCATCCGCGGATTCTACTCTAACCCAGACGAGCTATATAGGAGGATAAAGATAGGAGCGTAGAGGATTAGAAGAGCGTGCCTAAAACTTGAAGGAAAATACAAAGAGCGTGGACATGTACTTTGGCATTCACCTCGTGGGCTACCGCATCTTAGGCAGCATTCCATCCAAGATCTTTCCATTCACTCAGAAAATGAGGGAGAAACTTCTTAGAGCGAATGTTAAGGTTAGCCATGTTGTTTATATAAGCAGCATGTTTTTCTGGAGCATTACAGTATTCGCCTTATCTTTCGGCATTCTAAGCGTTATTTTTGAACATCTGCTCACCAATTTAGGACTGTTTGTGCAGCAGGCATTCACACCCTATGATTTACTGCTAGTCAGCATATTGTTTGGTATCTTAGTGTTTGCAATCTTCTGGTATTACCCGAGCTATGTGTCCTCGAACCTTAAGAGGAGGATTGAGAAGAATATGGTTTACACGGCAAATTATATGGCTATACTCACAAATGCTGGAGCAACTCCAGGACAGATCTTCTCATCTTTGGCGAAGTATGGAGAGATCTTCGCCATCAAAGAGAGCGCCATATCGATCATCAAGAATGTTGAGTTGTTGGGTGAAGATATTCTTTCAGCTCTTGATTTGGAGAGCAAGAGAACCCCGAGCCGCGAATATGGCGATTTTCTGCAGGGGTACATTGCGACGCTACAAATAGGAGGAAATGTACAATCCTATCTGGCAGCGATGTCTGAGAAGTTTATGGAAAGGAGAAGGCGCATCCTGGCTAAGATGATTGATCAGCTGACTTTGGTTGGAGAGGTATTCATTGCAGGTCTGATTGCTATGCCAGTAATCATGATCTCCTTGCTTGCGGTGATGGGATTTGTTGGCGGAGAAGTATTAGCTGGGCTAACAGCCCATCACATCATGACGTTGATAACATATGTATTCATACCGTTCGTTGCGATCGCCCTGCTAATCTTCATAGACGTTATAATGTCGAGTTGGTGAGGAACGATGAATGGCAAAGGTCGCATGAGAACAGCATGGATTCTCACACACTTCGCCTCTCTAGTCGTAGCCTTTTTACTCTTATTCTACGGCTACAGTTTACATGGCCTATCATATAGTTTCAGGCCGTATGTGGGGTTAGCGTTGGTCTCCGGTTTGACGGCGCCATCAACTTTTATCTACCTAGAAGAGAGAAGGCGAAGGCTTATAGATGATGCTCTTCCGAGACTTTTGGAGGGCATATCGGAAAGCTATGAGGCCGGATTGACGCTTCTACAGGCTATTGAAGAGTCTTCGCGGAGAAAATATGGTCCGATAACAAAGGAGCTGAAAAAGCTTGCGAGAGATCTCGCCTGGGGAGCAAACACGGAGGCAGCGTTTAAGGCATTTTCTGAGAGAGTTGGAACGGAACTCTCAACCAGAGTTACCACCTTAATCGTTGAGGCGATGAAGTTCGGAGGGGACATAAAGTCTGTCTTCAGATCTACGTCTGAGTTTGCAAGGAAAATGGTGGCGCTAAGGGATGAGAGGGAGTCGCAGCTTCGCCTCTATTTAGCCGTAGTGTACATTAGCATAATAGTCTTCATTATCATAATGATAATTCTTTACCAAAGCTTTTTCCTACCGATAAGCATTGAACCTACACAATTCCTAAGACTACCCATGACGATCGAGGATTATAAAGCGCTTATATTTGACATCTCAATCATCGAGGCGCTCTTCGGCGGTTTGATCGCGGGAAAATTGAGCCACGGCCTAGTCCTAAGCGGTCTAAAGCATTCACTCATCCTGACAGCGATCGCAACAGTCTCCTTCTGGCTTGTCTTCTAGGATATTTTATAGATTCCAAGATGGACTATACTTTCTCTTTTATCCCCTCATTTATGGTGAAGTTTCGCCGCAAGAGAAGCCGCAAGTTTTTCAAGCGCCTTCTGCGGATTTCCCTCCAACACCCTGATGCCAAACTTTTTCGCAAGTTTCTTCGCATCTTCGCTCATTGAGGGCGAAGCAAGAACGTATGCCTCAACCTTTTCCTTCGTATCGGATATCTTGGCATACTCTTTAAGAATCTCCTCTCGGCTTACTGGCTGCTGAAAAAGAATTATGTCGATTGCAACTGGTTTTCCATTTGTACGTCTTATCATAAAATCGAATTCATATTCAACTTTTGACTCTCCGACAACCTTTGCAGGACTTATGGCATTAAGGCCCTTCCCACTTAGATATTCTCTAGCCATGGAGTAGACCAGGTTCCCATTTCTGATCTCGTTCTTTGCAAGTTCGCTTAGAGCGTAAGCGTATACCTCCGTATAGATTGCCTCGTCAAAGTTGAATTTTTCTCCGCATTTTCTGCATGTATGCATAGGCTGGGGGGCATCTATTCTCCTTGAACAGTTTAGGCACTCGTACCAGCTACCGGCGCTTCGATAATCAGCCTTTCTGAGGGATGCCCTGCATTTAGGGCATATTAGATCATCGCCCATCCGGAAGTTCCTTATATTATCAATGTAGCCGCAAAGAATATGCTCGATCAAAGCGTTTCTTGAGATTCTGGAAGAACCGCAAAAATGGCAGGTGTATGTGGATGAAATATTTACACTACGACAGGATGGACAGTTTATACTCATATCATAGAATATCTCGGATAAAATACCAGCTTCCGCAAACTTTCTTAACATATCCCTAGTCTCAGAGGCGTCTGTCCCAAGAGCCTTCTCCGCCTCGACATATCTATATCCCACTTCCGGATCATATGAGGGGCTAATCATTCCAGTTCCATTAAATAGGGCTTCAAGAAACCTAGCTGATTTTACATCCCCGTATATCTTTCTCCTCTCGGCAAAGAGATCTTGCCCTTCACCTTTCATTAGAAAGCCCCGACAAGCTGATAGCTGAGAATGCGATTATTAGCGTTATGCACATATGTTACGTATTCGCATCATTCAAGATCGTGAAGGTGCCGTCAATCCGTTATGAATCTCGAGATTTATGGAACACAGTTCCACTCTCGGAATACTAACACATAATGCGCCACTTCATTTTTCTAAATAATAAGATCAGAATGGCTGTGCTTTGCGGTATTATAAAAAAATGATGAAAATAGACGTCACTAACCATGCACATCAGATTATTTCTATATAACCGTGAAAGATCCCTTCAGCCGAATGTCTTCTGAGGATGCTCCCACCATCACCTCATATGTTCCAGGCTCTACCACCAAATTCATCTTCTCATCGTAGAATGATATCTCCTTGAATCCGATGGTGAATTCTACGGTTTCCTGTTCTCCCGGTTGCAGGCTTATTCTCTTGAAGCCTCTGAGCTCCTTTAATGGTCGGGCGACAGAAGCCAGCGTGTCTCGAAGATAAAGCTGAACAACTTCGTCCCCTTTGCATGCGCCGATGTTCTTCACGTCAACCCTAATTCGTACAGTTTCTTTTGGGTTTATTTTGTCAGGCGTTATTCGTAGATTGCTATATTCGAATTGGGCATAGCTTAGTCCATAGCCAAATGGGAATAGGTATTGTGTTCCCCTCAAATCTACATAGTCGTATACTCTTCCAGTCGGCTTAGAGTTATAGTATAGGGGTAACTGCCCAACGAATTTTGGGAAGGTTATAGGAAGCCTTCCACCGGGATTGTAGTCGCCGAAAATAACTTCTGCTATAGCGTTTCCACCTTCTTCTCCCGGGTACCAGGCCTCGATTACCGCATCCACATGGTCCAACCACTTTGTCATCGTTATGGCGCTGCCGTTTATTAATACGACAATAGTAGGGACGCCTAGCTCAGATACTTCCTTTATCAAGTCCTCTTGGACGCCTGGCAAGTCTAAGTTGCATCTATCCCTCTGCTCGCCCTCTGTCTCTGGAACGGAGTTTCCCACACATATTATCGCGGCTTCTGAGTTTTTGGCCGCTCTTATGGCTTCTTTGAACCCTTCTTTTGACATGCTGATGAGATCGCAGCCTTCCGCATAGTTGATTATCGCTGAGTCTCTAAGTTCATTCCTTATTCCTTCGAGTGGCGAAACTGTTTTTACTCCGTATCCACTGTAACCTCCAAGCCTCATCACGGCTGCATTAGGTCCTAAGACGGCGATGGACTTTAACTCCTTTGTTAATGGTAGTATTCCATCATTCTTTAGTAGGACAATGCTCTGTCTCGCCGCTTCCAAAGCCAATTTTCTATGCTCTTCACTGTTACACACTTTCTCTGCGAGATCACAATCAATGAATGGATTTTCAAATAGGCCTAGCCAAAATTTAGCTCTTAGAACACGTCTAACAGCCTCGTTAATCTCTTCTTCTGTGATCTTTCCCTCTCTGACAAGATCGAGTAGATGCTCATAGCAATCTGATTCTGGCAGCTCAACATCCAGCCCCGCCTTAAGGCATTTCTCAGCCGCATCCTTTTTTGTCCCAGCTACTCCATGTTTTGTCATGACATGAGTGACTGACCAATAGTCTGAGACGACGAAACCTTTGAACCCCCATTCTTTTCGGAGGATCTCGGTTAAGAGCCATCTGTTGCATGAGCATGGGACCCCATCAATAGAATTATAGGCGGCCATTATGGACATGGCTCCTCCCTTCCGAACCGATTCCTCGAATGCGGGGAAATAGACTTCTCTGAGAATTCTTTCCGAAAAATGTATGGGGTTACTGTCTCTTCCTCCATCCCCCACAAAATTTGCGGCGAAATGTTTAGGGGTGCATATCACCCCCTCACTTTGCACACCCCTGATAAAAGCCACCGCCATGGTTGACGTTAGATAGGGATCCTCACCGTATGTTTCTTCAGTTCTTCCACATCTCGGGTCCCTAGCAATGTTTATCGTTGGAGATAGTAGATGATGGATTCCATGCGCTCTAGTCTCTCTACCAATGGCCGCCCCAACCTTTTCCATGAGCTCAGGGTTCCATGTGCTTGCCAATCCTATGGATTGAGGAAAGATGGTGCAGCCCGTAGCCATGCAGCCATGCAGACCCTCATCATGGATTATAATTGGTATTTTTAATCTAGTGTTTTCAATGAGAAAACTTTGAATTTCATTATGTAATTCTGCAGCTTCTCTTGGAGGAAATGAGCGTAAGATCAGGCTTAACATGCCAACATTCCTCTCGTTCCTCAAGAGATCCTTCCAATGCTTTCGGACGTATGCAGAAATAACCGGATCGGAGACCTCCCTGTCGCGGAAAACTGAAAAGAAGAGTTCAGCGATCCTATCTTTCTTATGAGCCGGAGCCGGCTCAAGCAGGCTGAAGATCTGCTTTTGTATATCGCGATGAAGCCATTTGGCCTTTAATTGCCCTATTTTTTCCTCCAAGGACATTTTAGCTAGAAGATCATTCACTCTCTCTTCAACTGTCGCATCCAACTGCACATCCAATCTCAGCACCCTCCCATACCGGAACATTTCATCATACAGGAGGAGCCGTTAAAAAGGTTGTGGAATAATTTTGTCAAAAATAAAATCTTCTTGTAATACAAGAAAAAGAAAACCTAGGAGAACAATAGCCAGAGATTCTAATTCAATAAAGTTGAAACGCAGTCCTTCACGCCATCTCTTGGAGGGCTTTAAGTCTCTCCACAATATTTGGATGAGTTGAGAAGAGTTCAGCGATCTTCTCGGCAACGGTCACTCCACGGTTCAAGTAGTAGGCCACTAGTTCCCTATCGCTTTTTCCAAACCCCATCCTAGACAGCATGTGAAGGTCTTTACCTGAGCTGTCAGGGTCAGAAATGAATAGCGCCTTGAAGGAGCTGAGGCTGCCGAGGTTATATGTACCTCCGTAATGCATCTTAATTCTCTCTGTCGAGTAGACGATCTTTGCAAGCGCCTCAGAAAGCTTCTGCGCTCCCCCATCTACAACAGAGGCACTGTGTCTATCAGCATAGTACTCTCTAAGACGGCTGAACCAGAATGTGAATAATGTTAAGACCCAGTAGAGCGCGATGCTTGCGAAGCCTATGAGCGCAAGCAGACTCCCGTTTCCCCTCTCCCTGCTGTTCCTTCCGCCATAATACATAGATGACCACATCAACGAATATCCAACATAGTAGAATAGAGCGGGCAAAATTGAAACAAACATCATGACTTGAACGTCGCGATGCTTCAGGTGACCTATCTCATGACCGATGACCGCTTCAACCTCATCCATATCAAGAGTGTTCAAGAGACCCGTTGTCACCGCAATCCTATTCCCAGTCAGTGGGGACCCATATGCGAATGCATTCGGCAGTGGGATCTGCGCAAGCATGATCTGAGGAGGCTTTATTCCGCTTCTTAGGCTTGCCTTCTCAACCATTTCATATAGCTCAGGCTCCTCACTTCTTGAGACCTTCTTTACTCGATACATGGCCTCGATAATATACGGTCCAATAAGCCACTGAAATACGTTGATGAAAACTACGAAAAGCCCTAAAGTGATGAGGTCGGCACCCAGCAACGACAGAATTATGGTAAGGAATAATGTGGAGAAACCTATAATGAGGGCTAAGCTTAGAACCATCGATGCTTTAAGTTTCAATGTGTTCATATCTGCCTCAGCCCCCAAGACATGACAAACAAAAATACAATATTTAAGTGTTTTCCATAATCTTTGCCCAAAGCACAAAATAACAAAGCATAATACGGGTATGATAACAAAGCATAAAAGCCTAGAAAATAACATCCGATTCACCGTTGAGGCGTGATAGACATGAAATGCCCGGAATGTGGGAGAGAGATATCTAAACCAGTGAAGGAGTGGGATCTAAGTCCAAAAGTCCACGTCAGAATGTATGAATGCTGCGGCAAGAAGGTCCGCGAATACGTGAAAAAGAAGTAATCCTTATGAACGAAAAGAAAAATAAGGCCAAGCCCACGCGGATTCCGCCGCTCTTTTTCCCCTTTTTTGCCAAATGAGGGGTAAGCATGGTCAAGGAAAATCTATGCGTATAGATTAAGTTTATAAGATTGAAGATTCTTGACAGTCTACATTAAAGACGGAGTAGCTGAGGCGAAACTTAATGGGATGGTTCTTTATTGCGCCAGCCGCCGGCTTGGCTTCAGTAACCTTAGCAACATACCTTTACCGTTATGTTCTTAGCCAAGATAGCGGAACCGAGAAGATGCGAGAAATAGCAAATGCGATTAAAGAGGGGGCCAAGGCATATCTAAAAAGACAAAATCAGACATTAACAGTTTTCGTCTTGATTATGGCGACCATTTTAGGTGCACTTTCAGCGGCGAGAGGCTTGATCCCCGCGATAAGCATGGCTTCCGCATACCTCTTGGGATCAATATGTACAACCGCTGCCGCCTATATTGGAATGATGGCGGCAGTGGAGGCTAATGTTAGGACAGCATATGCGGCGAAGCAGGGATTAAAGAAGGCTTTTCCAGTAGCATTCTACGGCGGTGCTGTAATGGGACTCTTCGTGGTCGGCTTAGCACTTCTGGGTATAAGCGCTCTCTTCTACATCTTCAATACTGTCTTGGGCTGGAGCGATGCGGATGCGGCGAATATAGTGTTGGGCTTCAGCTTTGGAGCCAGTGCGTTGGCTCTTTTTGCAAAGGCTGGAGGGGGGATCTACACAAAGACCGCCGACATAAGCGCTGACTTAGTTGGTAAGGTTGAACTTGGCATCCCTGAAGACGATCCCCGCAATCCCGCCGTAATCGCGGATAACGTGGGGGATAATGTTGGGGATGTTGCTGGAATGGGCGCTGACTTAGTGGATTCTTACATTGCGAGTATCGTAGCCGCCATGATCATCGGGTCTGAAATAGGCGAAAAAACATTAACAATTCTGCCTCTCCTCATAGCCGCCGTCGGACTTTTTGCGTCGATCATAGGCGCACTCATAGTCAAATTTGGCGTTAAGGTAAACCCCGGCGCAGCGCTTAACAGAGGCTCATTCTTCACTTGGCTGCTCTTCGCCTTTCTCCTTTTCGCGGTCACATATGTTTCAGGGCCGGATTGGAATAGGCGGCTCGGCGTTTTCCTCCCTACAGTCGCTGGCTTAGCTGCTGGAGTCACGATTGGAATAACATCCGATTACTTCACATCGATTGATAGACCGCCAGCGCAAAAGGTTGCTAGGGCTTCAACTACAGGAGCTGCAATAAACATTCTTACAGGCTTCTCATATGGAATCGTCAGCATAATACCGCCTATAATCGGGATTTGTGCCGCAACGTTGGCTGCATGGCACCTCTCAGATGCGTTCGGTGTAAGCCCATATTATGGAATAGCCATTTCAGCTGTTGGGATGCTTGCAACAGTGGGGATGACGATATCTGCTGACGCGTATGGTCCGGTATCAGACAATGCGAAGGGAATAGCTGAACAGTCCGGCTTAGGCGAAGAGGTTATTGAAATTGCAGACAGACTGGACGCTGCTGGAAACACAACTAAGGCCATCACGAAGGGTTTTGCGATCGGTGCAGCTGCGTTAACCGTGCTTGCACTGTTCGCGGCCTACGCGCATCTCGTCGAGATAGAAACGTTAGATCTAATGAGACCCGAAGTCATTGTCGGCGTCTTCCTTGGGGGGATGATGCCACCACTTCTCTCAGCGCTCCTTATACTGGCTGTTGGCAGAAATGCTGAGAGGATGGTTCATGAGGTTAGACGCCAATTCAAAGAGATACCTGGACTAATGGAGGGTAAGGCAAAACCAGACTATGCTAAGTGCGTTGATATCGCCACCAAAGGCGCAATAAAAGAGCTCATACTGCCATGCCTGCTAGCGATAATTGTTCCAATATTAACTATAACATTCCTTGGCAAAGAGGCGCTTGCAGGCTTTCTCGCCGGAAGTATCGTTACAGGCATAATCTTCGCACTCTTCATGGCCAATTCCGGCGGACTATGGGATAATGCAAAGAAGTTCATTGAAGGTGGGGCTTATGGCGGCAAGGGGTCAGAAGCGCATAAGGCAGCTGTCACAGGGGACACTGTAGGCGACCCATTCAAAGATACGGCTGGCCCATCACTTAACACTATGATCACGGTTATGTCCCTAGTCGCCGAGGTTTTCGCGCCACTAATACTCCTATTGGCAGTTTAACTTCTCCTAATACCAAATGTGGATTAATATATGCCGCCTCAAAAGCTAGAGGAAAACCATGCAGCAAAGTTCAACATTTCCATAATATTGGAGAAAGCCTCAAAAAGAAAACTTGAGTCAAGGGGAAATCATAAAAATCCTAATAATGCTTTATCTTGATATTTTCCGCATCTCCAGTTTAGCGGGGTAAGCCTGCCATGGAAGGTAAGATGTGGCATGCAATGAAGGAGGATGAAGTGTTTGAGGCCCTTAAGACATCACATAATGGGCTTAGTGGCGAGGAAGCCAGGAGGAGATTACTGGAGTATGGACCGAATACTCTTATATCAAGAGGCGGTGTAAGCCCCCTCAAAATATTTCTAAACCAGTTTAAGGACATATTTGTCATCATGCTTATAGCCGCGGTCATCATATCTATATTCATAGCTCTTACCAAAACTGAAGGAGGTATAGAGGAGTATACCGATGCTCTAACCATTGGAGCGATAGTAATTCTAAATGCTGTTATCGGCTTCGTTCAAGAATATCGCTCAGAAAAGGCTATTGAAGCCATGCGTAAACTAACTGCGCCTAAAGCTACAGTCATTAGAGATGGAAAAAATATTATCATACCGGCCGAGGAGGTTGTTCCAGGCGACATATTAGTGCTTGAGACCGGAGACCGTGTGGCCGCTGACGCACGTCTCATAGATGCAATAGAACTAAAAACTAACGAAGCTCCTTTGACAGGTGAATCTACCCCTGTCGAGAAGCAGTTAGAGGTGCTTGCAGAGGACACTCCAGTAAGCGACAGGCGTAACATGGTCTTTATGGCAACATATGTCCTCTATGGACGCGGTAAAGCAATTGTAACGTCAACTGGAATGAAGACGGAGTTTGGAAAAATAGCTGAACTTGTTCAAGAGATTGGCGAAGAGCAGACGCCATTAAAGGCTAAGCTCGAAAGATTTGCCAAGAAGATCGCGGTTATAGTTGTCGCAATCTGCATAATTGTTTTCATCCTTGAGATAATAGACATCTATGTCCATGGGAGAGGTGACATACTCAGTGCATTCTTCACGGCAATCGCCCTTGCAGTTTCAGCTGTCCCCGAAGGCTTACCAGCCGTGGTAACAGTGTGTTTAGCCTTGGGTGCAAGAGACCTGGCCAAGAGAAACGCGATAATTAGGAGATTATCATCAGCTGAGACCCTGGGGTCCGTGACGGTCATATGCTCCGACAAGACGGGCACATTAACTAAGGGCGAGATGACAGTACGCAAGATATATGTTAACGATAAGATGATCGAAGTCTCGGGGGTTGGTTACGAACCCAAAGGAGAATTCTTGTATAAAGATGAGAAAGTAGACGTGAAGAATGATTCAGACCTAAGTCTTCTCCTAATTGGCGCGACATTATGCACAAACGCGCAATATGATGGCAAAAATCTTTTTGGTGATTCGACGGAAGGAGCATTGATAGTCGCCGCTGCAAAGGCAGGGCTATGGAAGCAAGAGCTGGAGAATATTTATCCACGCATATACGAGGTTCCATTCACTTCTGAAAGAAAAAGGATGACGACGGTACATAAGTCTGCAGATGGAAAACTCTTTGCATTCATGAAGGGAGCCCCAGAAATCGTCCTACGGCATTGCACACACATATTGAAGAATGGAAAAATAAGGAGGCTTAGTGAAAGAGAAAGAAAAGAGATACTTTCGATTAATGAGCAGATGGCAAACGAGGCATTAAGAGTTCTGGGGGTTGCATATAAAGAGACAACGGGATTAGCCCCAGAAAGATTGAGGGATAAGGAAGCCGCTGAGAGAGTTGAAAGCAATCTAGCCTTCATCGGGCTGCTTGGAATGATTGACCCACCGCGAGAAGAGGCAAAAATAGCCAATCAAATGTGCCAAAAGGCTGGAATAAAGACGGTTATGATCACTGGGGACCATAAGCTAACCGCTATGGCAATAGCAAAAGAGATTGGAATCATGAGGGACGGGGACATAGCATTGACTGGTGAGGAACTCGAAAGGATGAATGATAATGAGTTTGAGGGAATAGTTGAGAACGTCAAGGTTTACGCTCGCGTATCGCCGGAGCACAAACTGCGAATAGTCAGAGCCTTAAAGAAAAAGGGACACATAGTGGCCATGACAGGCGACGGCGTTAATGATGCACCCGCACTTAAGCAGGCGGATATAGGAATAGCTATGGGCATAACTGGCACGGACGTTACTAAGGAGGCGGCTGACATGGTTTTAGCGGACGACAACTTTGCAACGATAGTAAAGGCCATAGAGGGTGGACGCGGAATATACGATAATATTAGAAAGTTCGCCTTCTTCCTTATGAGATGCAACTTTGATGAGCTATTCCTGATAGGAACCTTCGCTCTACTGGGTTTGGAAATACCGTTAACTGCAGGAATGATTCTATGGCTAAACTTAGTGACTGATGGCGGACCTGCTTTAGCATTGACAGTGGACCCGCCTTCGGAGGATTTGATGGAGAGACCTCCACGAAACCCAAATGAAGGAATACTCCAAGGTAGGCTGCTCTCTATAATAGTTACATTTACCCTTCAGTTCATTTTGACAGGCGGACTATTCTATTGGCAGTTCTACATGCTTCCTGGCTCAACAGATTTAACCACGCTTGAGGGACAATTGAAGTTAGCGCAAGCCAGAACCATGGCCTTTATCCGTGCAACACTGCAGGAGATATTCGTCGTTTGGAACTGTAGGTCTGAAAAACGCGGAGCCTTCAGACTTAATCCATTAACAAACAAGTTCCTAGTTATTGCTTGCATAGTATCAGCTGCGGCTACGATTCTAGTGCCGTTCTTGGGACTATTCGGCACAGTCTGGCTAGATGACCCGTTCGAATGGACGATAACGATACTCGCATCACTCTCTGGGCTACTCATACTGCCAGAAGTATTCTATGGAAGAAGGGTTTGGCGCTGGGTCTAGTAAACCAAGATCTTCTTAGAGCACCTTATTGCCCGATTTCCATTCCATTTCAACTCTTATCTCACAAATGTAACTCTTAATCAATTTTGGTTATCTGAAAGTGACTGTAACAAGTGCCGTGCTTCCTCAATTGCAGAAGAATTTATTCACAGCCAATTGGTAGGGCGTCGACATGTTTAAAGTGCAAAACCTAATCACATCCAACTATTGCCAATCTAGAGGTTAAGCTTAACCAGCTTCCTAAGCTTCTTTCTTTAAGGTTCTAAGTATTTCTTCAGGGCTGGAGAAGCCTATCAGCGCCTCTGCCGCCGCTTCTAGGAAAGTTTGGACAGGGACTATCTTTATTCCCCTCTCAAAAAGCATCATCTCCGTATCGAATCTAGCTAAGTTTTCGTAATTGTATCTGGGTATGAGCAGCTTCCGCGCGAACCTATCAGACAATGTTGCCTCAATCTTTCCCATCCCCCGATAGTCGAGGCCGCCGACAGGCCACACTTCTCCCCTGGCCGTTATGGCCCCCGTCATAACCACCGTGGGGTCAACTTCGACGCCTAAAAATGCTGAGAGCATTGCTACAGCTATTGATAGTCCTGCCGATGGGCCTGAGACAGGGGCTCTCGTTACGACCGGACCGAAAGCCTGTTTCTCCATTCCCTTAGCAGGCGTGACCAACTCGACGTAGACGTCATAATCCTTGAATTTCCAGTCCGAAATAGAGTTAATACATATGAATGCATCTTGGGCGCTGGCTAGAATGCTTTCACCAGCCTCGCTTCCAATCACCTGAACCTTTCCAGATCCTTTTGGGTTAACTACGACCTCCGTGACGCCCACCAGCCCACCGAGTTCACCTTGATCTCCTAATGCCATGAGCCCGTAACTCTTGCCAACCTCAGGCTTCTCAATTCTAACAGTCTGTTGAACCATCCTCTGCGCCTCCTCAACGCTTTCATCGAAGGTTCTCTGCAACGCCTTCTCAAAGTGGAAGAGTGATAAGGGATAATTCGACGGATTTATTTCCTGCAGAACTTTCATGAATTCTGGGCTATTATCCGAAATCCCAAGGTTTTCGCAGAGCCTTTCAAGGTCCGCTTTGAAGAGCTCTCTAACCTCCTTTTCCTTCTCCTCACCGAATGCCTTTGCTTGGAGCAGCTTTCTGCACGCTTCTATCTCCTTCGCCCGAAGTCTGTTCGCATCATCAACGGCATCAGCTATCTTCCTCGGGCTTAAAACTCTCTTCTCGAAGATTTTTAGAACATCTTCGGTCGTTATCCCCTCCTCCAGCGCGTCCCTATATCGGCGTAGATGAACTTGAAGGACCTCCATCTTCTCAGCCCTATTCTTTGGGTAGGTGAAGTCAAACCTACGCGTGAACCTTTCAAGCAGTGCGGCGTCAAGTATCTCAGCCCTGTTCGTGGCTCCAATTACGACGACATTAGTTAGAGGTGTGAAGCCATCTATCTCTGTCAGAAGTTGTGAGACAACACGGTCGACGACAGGGTCATGCATTCCCCTCTTCGGAGCAATCGAGTCTATCTCATCGAAGAAGATTATGGCAGGCGCATTCTTACGCGCATCTTCAAATATGTCCCTAATAGTCTTCTCAGGGTCTCCGTACTTTCCCTGGAGTATCGATGGACCGTCTATATTGTAGAACCAGACATCATTCTCGCCTGCAATCGCTTTTGCCAGAAGCGTCTTCCCCGTGCCGGGTGGACCACAAAATAGAAAACCTTTTGGCGGATGATAACCGGCCCTAACAGCTAGATCCGGATCCAAAGCCAGCGATATCTCTTTGATGACCTCCTCCTTTATTCCATGCAGGCCGCCAACGTCGCTGTACCGCTCTCTAGGCGCTATCCGGTTAACCGCTCTCTTCGCGGCTTCCGTCTTCTCCTGAGACGTATAAGCCTTTAATCCTTTAGCTGCTGCTCTAAAATCGTTAAGGGTGACGAGGCCTCCTACATCAACCTTTCTCGGTTTCCCGATTCCAACGCGTTCGATTATACGCCTCTGCAGAGGCCGGGACTTCTCAGTCATCACTATTTGGAAGGCGTTTACGACGTCTGCGGGGGTTAGTCGCGTATTTCCCACCGCTCTAAGTGATTCTTCAAGCACCTCAATGACCTCGGATGGTTTAAGTCTAATATGGTATTTCTCAACCTGCCTTTTGGCTATCTCGAGAAGCATCACCCGATTTATCCCTGCGTCCAAGTCTATTGTGCCGACGACCCCTCTTCTACGCAGAGTCTCGGTGATAGCTTCATACTCGCTTGTGCAGATGAGAACTATGCAACGATAGTTTTTATTCTGGAGCTGATCTATCTTCTCAAGGAAGACTGTCTGGACTCTCTTCTCCTCCATCCCTACCTCGGTCACAGAGGAGAACCTGCTTCCAAATGCTTGGAACTCGTCGATTAAAACCACGCTTGGCTTTTGGAAAGCTTCTTGAAAGAAGGCGCCAAGCTGCTGGGCGCTTCTTCCATACCACATTGTGTAAACGTTTTCAGGCTTTAAGGATGCGTAATGAATGAGTAGGCCGTACTTAAGTCCCTCTTCGAATATCTCTCTCTGGCAAGCCTCGGCGAAGAACGTCTTTCCGCTTCCAGAGCCCCCTTTGAGTATGAAGACTTTTGGAGGGGGCACTGGACACATCCTTCTAACGTCAGGGTCTCTGAAGATGTGGTAGTGCGCGCTGAGAAGGACCTTGTTCAGGTTCTCCTCTCCACCCACTATATCCTCCTTTCTCACGTTTGGAAAGTCTATCCGTTTTCTAATCCTCTTGGCATGTTTCTCGGCCTCTTTCATGCGCTTCTCAGGCGGCTTTCGGAGAAACCTCCAAAGCCTATACTGCCATGAGGAGAAGTAAAGTAGGGGGGAGAAGAGTTTTCGGAGTTTAGGCCTCCCATACCACCATTGATCTAAGAATTCTCCCTCTTCCATTCTAAACACCTCCCTGCGGCGTCAATGCCAAGGCGTTGAGAAGCCAGTACGCTAAAATCACGCTTATCAATAGGACGCCGCCGGCTAGGATCCACCTCCGACTGGACACACTCTCCCTTTTATTCTTGAAATAGGTATCTAGGAAAACAAAGCTGTTGATGTAAGCGAGTATAAAGTAGGATGTAAGGATAATGGCGAAGTTTGCCGGAGCCGGAAGCCTGAATGAGAAGCCGATGGGCTGTGGAGATGCTGCGTGGGCAGTCAGCAGAATGTTTATGGTAATGTTGCCTGCGGGCAATGTGTATGGAGGACGTAACCTCACAAAATATCCGTATGTTTCAACCAGCCTCCCATAGTTCTCATAATAGAATGATAAACTCGTCGTATATACGCCGATCAGATACTCCCAAGGCTTGTCAGACGTGAAACTTAGGGAGATATTATAAATGGCCCCAGCCTCAGGCTGTACTAAGACGACGGTAGCTGAACCAAACATCACATCGGTATAATTGGTGATAAACCTGATGTCGAAAGCAGCCTCGCCCTCAACTGGGAAACAACTAACCTCAAGATTCGATAGAACTGGCTTAAAATAGACAGCCAAAATATCGCCTCTAAGAATAACTGATTTTTCTCTAAAGACGAAGTCGCCGGAGAAACTTTCAGAAGAGTATCCAGCAAGAAATATGAGAGACGCTAGGAGGAGAAACGCAATCCTGACAGATTGGACTCCCATCAACAATTCTATCCTTTCGAGATCAAATGCTGTTACTATATGGCCAGAGGAGCATATTGCTCCAGACTAATAATATATTCAAGACCATTCAATAAACGTTTCTGAAAAATTTTATAGGCTAAAATTCAGCAATAAAACCTGCGATATCCTCAAGGATTCCGCCGCAGAAGAAATGTATGTCTCTTGCATTAATATAAATGTAGATAGGAAACTTTTTAATCCTCTGGAGGCACTGAATTTTTACAGTATAAAAATCTCAGAAGATAGCCGGGTTCCCCTAGCCTGGTATGGGGCAGGCCTGCTAAGTCTGTGGTCCTTCGGGGCCGCGTGGGTTCAAATCCCACACCCGGCGCCACACCTTCTATTGGCCTTTGCCTGTCAGAATCACGGTTAATAAATGAGTCTCTTTTTAACAGCGATTCGTAATACTTTTATATAATCAGCCATAGAAGTAACCGTTATAAGCTATTTTGGGAGGTGTCAAAAGTTGGAGATCCTTGAGATATATTTGCTGAACCTTATTCTGACAGTGGCAATGTTTATGGTACTGATCTTCCGCGCGTGGATCGAGTTCAAGAATTTTAAGATTCTGTGGAAGGAGGTTGAGTGGAGGAGGACCTATAGAACGGCGAGGCAGATTCTTGAATCTGAAAGAGAGACTTTTGAGAGGATTGAGGGTGGGAAAGAGTTATACGACATTTTATGCCATCTGTTTCAGGTTGATGAGTAAGAATCCTCAGGTAGACTCATGTTATATGCGAGTGTGAGTGGATTTACGTTATTAATGTCTGATATGATCTGGCATATTTGGTGAAACTATTCGTAGCGTAGAGCTTCAACCGGGTTTAACTTGGCAGCTTTTCTTGCGGGGTATAAGCCGAAGACTATGCAGACTATTATTCCGAAGATAAAGGCGATTATAGCCCATTCAAGCGAGAAAGCAGGTTTAATCATCATTGTATGGGTCTCTGGAGCCTGGACGATCGTTCCTCCGCGTTGCGGTTGGACAAGGCTTGAGACGACATATGATAGGATGTAGGAGAATCCGTAGCCTGCGAATATGCCGATAAAGCCACCAATTATGCCGATAAGTATAGCCTCGCTTAGGAACATTGCGAGCACCGTCCGGCTTTTGGCTCCGATAGCTTTTAGGATACCGATTTCGCGGGTTCTTTCCATAACTGAGACTGTCATAATGTTCATTATTCCTATTCCGGCTACGAGCAGCGAGATAGATGCTATGGCCAGCAAGAATAGTTGAACGAGATGTAGAATGTTATCAACCTGTCTTATGAATGTTAGTGGTACTAGGATTGTGATCTTAAATGGCGGGAAGAGGCTTTCAATCTCGTCGGCGATTCTTTCAGATTCCTCAGGATCATTAACCTTCACGAATATGAGGTCTGATTGCTCAGTCTCAAAGATCCTCCGTGTTGTCTTAAGTGGAAGGAAGATCCAGTAATCGAAGTTCGTTATTCCAGGCGTTCCTCTCCTCTGCAATGTTCCAGCAACCGTGAAGTTAATGCTTAATGTCTCGTAACGTATGGGTATGGGGGGCGCCGCTTCTCTCATTCTTCCAAGCGTTATCGTTATTGTGTCGCCTGCGACGGCGAATGGCTTATCAGAGTCCTCAGTCGGATGGTTGACCTTATATCCTAGAATCACAGTATCATTTCTGTCTTCCGCGGGGAGGCTGCCAGTCTCAAAGACGAATCTGTCTGGGAAGACTTGGATGAACTCTGTGAAGTTCACTCCAACCGCTACGAAGGCCTTGACGGTTTCACCGCGGCTGTTAATCAATGTTACATTACCGACCTGCATCACTGAGGTGGCAATCTTGACCCCTGAGATTTTTGATATTTTCTGGAGGTCGAGGTCATAGAATCTTTCTCTTGAAAGGCCTGCGAAAAGGCTTCCAGGTATGACTGTTAGGTTATCCAGTTCGAAGCCTGTTAGCATCCGGCTTCTTATCTCGGCCCTGAAACCCTCGCCCAGGGTTGCCAGGCTTATTATGGCAGCTATTCCTATCACAACGCCCATCGTTGTGAGCGATGATCTAAGCTTCCTCTGTTTCATATTCTCCCATGCGATAGCGATGATTTGGCTTGCTCTCACCCTTTCATCCTCCCAGGGTCTCCTTTATACCCTCGATCAGCCCGTCTTTCAAGTATATTATTCTCGTGGCGATCTCGGCTATGTTTGGGTCATGGGTGACGACGACGAAGGTCTGTCCCTTCTCTTCATTTAACCTCTTCATCAGCTGAACAATTTCCCAGCCGGTTTTCGTGTCCAGGTTTCCAGTCGGCTCGTCTGCCAAAACTATTTCAGGGTCATTTATCAGGGCTCTGGCTATGGCTACACGCTGCTGCTCGCCGCCGCTCAGCTCTGTCGGCTTATGGCTCAGGCGGGCTTCTAGACCAACTATCTTCAGCATCTCCTTCGCCTTCTCAAGCGCTTCATCTTCAGGGACATCGGCTAGAGACAGAGGCAACTCAACATTCCTCAATGCGGTAAGCCTAGGCAGCAGATTGAAGAATTGGAATACGAAGCCTATTTTGCGTAGGCGGAGATCTGCGAGTTCGTTGTCGCTGAGGCTGAGAATATTGACGCCGTTAATCAGGATTTCCCCCTCGTCCGGCCGGTCTAATCCTCCTATCAGGTGAAGCAACGTTGATTTTCCGCTTCCCGAGGGTCCGAAAATCGTTAAGAACTCTCCCTTCCTTATATCGAAGCTTACGCCTCTTAATGCGGGAACCGAAACCTTGCCCATGCGGTAGCTCTTCTTAACATCCTTGACCTCGACGATTGCTGGCGTTTGTCCCTACCTCCATTCACGGGTTAGTATCATGACTTAGATGCCGCTTATGCGGCGGGGTCTTTAGATCTGGAAGCAAAGTATAATTTATATTTTTTGAGGGTTTCTTTTTGGTATTGCTATGGTGGGATATTGAAGGCCAGCCCGCAATTCAGGCAATTCACGGATATTCGCAAAATCTATGTTAGGCAGGGCTATAGGCTTGTTGGGAAATATGGTCACAGCGCGGTTAAGATCTGCCAGTGGACGAAGGAGAGTCTTAGGAATAATAGGGTCTGCTATAAGGAGTTGTGGTACCCCCCTGTTGAGAGCCACAGATGTATGATGATGACCCCCTATCTTGGCTGCAACTGCCACTGCATCTATTGCTGGCGTCTCCATTATGGTGATAGGGTGGGTGTTAATGGGAAGGGGCTGCGGCTTGGTGTAGATGAGCTGGATGAGCCCTCACATATTATGGAAGATGCGATAGAGAAGAGGAGGCTTCTGCTTATCGGCTGGAAGGGAAATCCTCGAGTTGATAGGAGAAAGTTTGAGGAGGCGTTGAAGCCTACGATGGTGACGATGAGTCTGACTGGCGAGCCTACCCTTTACCCGCGGATCTCGGAGATGATAGAGGAGGCTGCTAAACGGGGTATGATAACATTTCTTGTGACGAATGGGACGGTGCCTGAGGCTTTAGAGGACATGAACCCGCTCCCCTTCCAGCTATATGTTAGCATCTCGGCGCCTAATAAGAAGTTGTATAAGCGGATAGTTAGACCGATGGTTAAGGACGCTTGGGAGCGATTAAACAGAACTTTGGAGTTACTTCCAAGCTTGGAGACGCGAAGAGTTTTGAGGTTAACTGTGATTAAGGGGTGGAATACGGGTTACTACGAGGAGTTTGCAGAGATCGTAAGGAAGGCTGAACCTCACTTTGTAGAGGTTAAGGCTTATGAGTGGGTTGGGCAGAGTCAGAAGAGGCTCCCAAAGAACGCCATGCCCTTTATGGCTGATGTGCAGGAATTCGCCAGAAAAATAGCATATTTGACAGGTTTCCAAATTAGGGGGGAATATGAGCCGAGTGGGGCTGTCCTTCTCGCCTAAGCAGCTAGCATGAGGGAAGCATTTAATTACCCTTAAATATGATGTATGTTCTTAGCCTTTGCTGGTGCCAAAAAGTGACAAAGACGATTATGCTTGAAGCAAGATCGGGTTCAATACCAGAAGAAGTTGAGGCAGTGGCAAAAAAAGAGGGGTTAGAAGCGGACAAGCTTAGGATGAGACTTGCTGAGGGTAGAGTGATAATCCCTCGAAACTTTCGCAGGTCTGGGAGAGTTAATCTTATCGGGGTTGGTGAAGGTCTCTCAACGAAGGTGAATGTGAATATTGGGACGAGTGCAACTGTTCTCGATCTTGAAATGGAGAGGGCTAAGGCGGGAATAGCCGTGAAATTTGGCTCCGACACGATTATGGATTTAAGCACGGGCGGAGATCTCGACGAGGCTAGAAGGGTATTGATGGAGGCTTCTGAGCCTTTGCCATTTGGAACCGTCCCCACCTATCAGGTTTGGATTGACGGGATAAGGAAGTTCGGCGGCCTTCCCGATGAGGATTTCTTCTTGAAGGTTGTAGAGCGCCACCTTAAAGATGGGGTTGATTTCATGACTATACATGCGGGATTGACTCGTGATTTGGCGGAGGCAATGGCGAAGTCTGGGCGTGTCGCACCGACTGTTAGTCGGGGGGGAGCCATGCTTGCAGCCTGGATGCTTGAGAGAGGAGAGGAGAACCCATACTATAAGAATTGGGACCTTCTCCTCGAGATGTTCGCAGAGTATGATGCGGTCATCAGCCTCGGGGACGCTTTAAGACCCGGTGCACTTTCCGATTCTCAGGATGCATTGCAGATCTCGGAGCTTGTGAGTAACGCTAGGCTTTTGGAGAGAGCCCGTGAGGGCGGCGTCCAAGCCATGATTGAGGGGCCCGGACATATGCCTATCGATAGGATAGCATCGGATGTTAGGCTTATGAAGTCTTTGACGAGGGGGGCTCCATATTATGTTCTCGGTCCGCTCGTAACTGATGTGGCGGTCGGATATGACCATATAGCGGCGGCCATTGGATCCGCGATTGCGGCGGCGGAGGGTGCGGATCTTATATGCTACTTGACATCATCGGAGCATCTCAGCCTACCCAACCCAGAACAGGTTAAGACTGGGCTTATCGCTTCGAAGATCGCTGCCCACGCTGGCGACATTGTTAAGTTGGGTGAGAAGGCCCGTAGGCTCGATTATGACATGAGCATCGCGCGGGCGAGATTGGATTGGAAGAGGATCTTCGAGTTAAGCATGGACTCAGAAGAGGCTGAAAGGGTTTATAGACAGTTTGGCGCTGAACTCAGATCCTGCAACATGTGCGGCCCATACTGCGTGTTCATAGTTCTAGATAAATACTTGAAGAAGAACCCTACATAGCAGGTTTAAGATCGAGATAGTTCTTTGGAGACTATTTCAGCGGCTTTTTTTCCTGAGACCAGCATGCCGCCGACGACGGGACCCATCCTATGGAGGTTGTATAGCTCGGATACGCTCATCCCTGCTACATATAGCCCGTCAACAACCTTACCTGTACGATTGACAACCTCTTCTTCCCCCCTCCAGACGTCGAGGGAGGACATTCCCGGGACTTGAAGCCCGAGGAATGGGCATCTCCTCGCCAGTATCTTCACAACCTCAGTCTCGTGTCCGGTTGCGTCTATCACGGCTCCCGATTCTAGGAAGAGTGGGTCAACATGCCATCCGGCCTCAATTATCGGCGCAAAGTTTATTACAACCCCCCTGACCCTGACATTCTTTTCACCGAGCCTCCTAATTATCAGGTCTTCGACTGTCACGCCGGGCCATATGGAGGCGCCAGCCTCAATCGCCTTCGACGCGACCTTAACCATCGCCTCAGTTGGGTCCGCTGAGTAGAGGCCCTCCCCTATTCGATTTAGCTTAACGGCTGCTTTCCTCAGGATCTCAGCGGCCTCTCCATCCTCCACAAGGACGAGTGGGAGAAGCATTGCGCCGCCGCGGATACCACCGCCCACCCCAAGCATCCTCTCTAAGACTAGAACTCTATAGCCCTTCTCTGAGAGATGCCAGGCGGCTGAGAGCCCTGCAGGCCCGGCTCCCGCGACGATAACGTCCATCCTTGAGTATGTGGAGAGCTTGCTGCATAGGGATTCTATGAAGAGCTTGGCTAGGTCGCCTTCGCCATATAATTTTGCAATCTTCTCGAACATTACAATCCCTTCTTATCTGGTCTATAGCTGATGCATTTAAACTTAGCTTTTCCCAAAAAATATTGCCGCTCAATCTATTCTTTAGGCTAAAGACCGATCGAATTGGGAGATGCTAGTGCGCATGGCGTAAGGTCGTGTTTTGAAGTTTATTAAATTTTTGTCTTCGCTTTACAATATGTTGGAGGAGAATTGTGAGGAAGAACAATACTGTCCATAATATTGATATTGGATTTTTTAGCGTTGAACAAATGGGTATGTCATTTGTCTCTAAATAGTTGCGGATCCGGTTTGTCATAGACGTTTTGACTGGCGGTTCAGGACCAACTGTGTAGGTGCCGCTAAGTTGTATCTTGGTAAGATAGAGCCGGGTATTGTTAAAGCTGCCAATAATGGTCATTGACATATTGCCATGAAAGCCCATTCTTTGGGCGAGACCCCATGTTTCTCGAAAGTAGGTTTGCGTGGCACGTATATTAAGTAGGGTTATGTCTACTTCGAAGATGAGACTGGAAGACGATATTTCGATGCTTCTTCCATCTTGTAGGCGTATCTCTGCTCTTCCCCAATCTAGCGGGACTAACTCCCCTGCAGTATCTCTTAATACGAGGTTCTCCGGCATTATTGACAGGTTACCTCTGAAGCTGATCTTTTCTACAAGTATTCCTTCATTTGGTGAGGCTGTGGACTGTCGTGGCAGTTCGTAGAGATTGTACTTTTCGCCTTTGAGCAGCAGATATTCTTCACCTAACAGCTGGGTAATGAGGCTGTTGGTCTCCTTATCCACTAGCAGAAATCTTATACGGGAAAATTGCTCCTTAATTAGGAAGATCTCTTCTATGCTACATGCATGGTAAAGGCCGCTTATAGCCAGTCCTGAGAATGTAAACGTAATTCCGCTTAGACCGATTAGATATCTTATTGGCGTCACCAGGTGAGCCAATAATTGATATATGGTATGGTTACTGTTTGGGAAGGGTTCATTCTTAGGGATATAGCAGGCTTCTTCACGAAGCATTCTTGCTGTTAGGCCATATAGTAGATTTAGTATTCGCACTTCTTCTTCGGTGGGGCAGGATGATATAGTAGACTCCTCTGTCCACCAACTGCTTATGTTCCAGTAAGTTGCCGAGATCGAATGGGATAGCGAGCCTCCTACGAAAAGGATTGTTACAGCAAGTACAATAAACATGTGCCTTGCGGGTTTCTTGTCTCTGTTCAAACGTTCCGGCGTATCCCCATTTCCTAAAATGTGCGCTGAAGCTAGAGCGAAGAATGGGAGGAAAAAGATTGGCATGAACGGAAATGGTTCGTAGATGAAATAATACAGGTTAACTATGTTCAGAATTATAATGAATGCTGCCAGTAGTGTGCACATAAAGAGATTAAATGCTAGGCTGGGTTCCAGCACTTCGTCCAACACTATACACTTTGCCATGGCTATTAGGAAGATTGCGCCTGGAATCCCCCATTGTATCGGCGGCGAATACCAGAGAGTGAAAATTGGGGGATTAATGTTGACAGTGTTGTAGAAATTTTTGAATGATATGAGCGAAATGCCACAGTAGTAAATTAGGGCCAATATTGCTATTTTTAGGATAAATTGAATATTTTTTGGTTTTAGTTTTTGATGGAAATTTAATATTTTTTTAATGAGGAAGGCGGAAATCAGTGAAGCTGCTGGAAAAAAGGAGGATTAAGGATTCTTTTATAAAAGGAAAGGATACAATTATAAGCAGACTTAACAATGTTGAGAATGCAACTGACGTTGCCAGCCTTTTTGTGTCATATTCGAATAATAGTATGGCAGCGAATAATGAGAAACCTATTAATAGGAGCTCAGGTATGTGTCCGGAAGCTATTTGTATGAAACCTAATGTGAATGCAACTAGATAGGTATTCAAGTTTCTGCTTCTGGGACGAGAAGATATTAGTGCTGAGATGCATGTGAAGCTTAGTCCGAGGGACCATAGTCTTCCCAATGCATGGATGTCCGCGTATATTGGTGAGACGGTTTCTCCTGAATAGAATCCAAATTTATTCATGATTCTCATTATAATATTTGTGGGGGTTTATCGCTAGTGGATGTTGGATGATTGGTTCTGTTAGTAAGTAGAGCCATGAAAAACCTGATGGAATTATAAGTGCGAAAGTTGAAAATAGGCTTCTAGGTTGATGGTTGAATAAGCTTTTTGCCAAGAGATAGAATGATAGTGTTGTGAATATGTGGTTAAAGAAGGATATTAAAACCAAGGTATTGCAGTAAGGGAATGGAAGAAGCTTGCTTATAGCAGACCATGAGGAATGATAGAATATCGGATATGTGGATGTGTAGCCCATCACTCCATACCTGTTTATTTCAGCTACGAATATAGCATGAGCTGCCATGTCCCCTTTAACGAAAATGCCGTCTCCTAACGCGGATACGAAGATAAATATTCTGAAGAAAAGAATGAGGGTTATTCCAATTGTCTCGGTTAGGTTTATGTTCAGGATAAATGTTGAGTTTGGATCTCTCTTCTTTGGTTAGCTATGAGGAGTAGGCTGAGTATGAATAGTGCAACGAATTTCAGGTTTTCAATATCTCGGTATGGTGGTAGTAGAAATCCCATGAAATCTAGGATCGCCATGCTTATAAGCGGATAGAAGACGATCTTTTCGGATGTTGCTAGGCTACTCTTGAAGATTGCCTTGTCGATAATGTATGGTGGGGCGTAGAGTAGGTAGTAATAGATTATGTTTGCTGCAATTATGTCTATGATCGGCATGGATTCCCATCTCTGAAAAGCTGCGGATCCATATGCCAGGTACTTGCTAATATCGAGAAGCCATAATAGACCGACGAGTATGGGGATTAAGGAAAGCGAGTAATAGAGTAAACGCCCTTGATGGATTTCTATTTTTAGAGTACGCCATTTTCTGGCCTCATCTCCAATGAGTAGCCATATTGTGAAAGTTGTTAGAAGTGAGATTAGTATGCTGAAAGTTGTTAGGTCTATTCTTTAGATATAGGTGATTTTAAGCGTGGCGATTACCCAACTGATTAGAAGATATAGCGCAGTTAGAAGATATTGTGCTATTTCAAGAATATGCTTTATACCTAAGTCAGCATGCCCTATCTTTAGTCTCAACCTTTTACCTCTACATAATTTTGTATATGTCCACGCTTGGCTTATCGATTCACACTCAGACCCTTTAAAGATTTTCATCCACTTTGTTGCTCAACTGTCGAAGAAGAAAGTCTTGATTCAGTTTTTCAGGGACAGAAGTTTTTCACTCGTTCATTACAATTTTTGTTAACGATGATGCAAGTATATGAATAAAAAGAGCCTTGATATAGAAGATCTAAATCAAAAATGAAAAGATTATTTCGATCAATATTCTTCTATTGGCTCTCTCCTCATCTCGAATGTTACTGTTCCGCCTTTTGTTCTTGGCGGTCCCGGATCTGGAGATTGGACATGACCGACGTCATCTTCTTTTCCCATGCCAGTTGTGTGGCAGGTATCCCGTGCATGAAGACTGATAGGCGAGTTGACATTGCTGTTATGACGTATAGGCAGAGTTTCTCTGAATCTTGGAGTTTATGTAAAATTTTTCTAATATTATTTTGTCGCCCAGCTTGTATAATGGGCGGTGGCCTCGCACTTTCTTAACTGTTAGGGTGATCTTGTAATTCATTTCTGTACACCTAACTTAGCATATATTTCCACTTTGCAATCTGCTTTATGCCACTTTGTTTCTCTATATGCCCCTGGAGCCTTTTCTAATTTTGACAGGTAGTATCTTAGGTATTTTCATCCGTGACTTCTTTTAGGAGTTTTTCAAGTTCCTCCATTTTGTCTTTTACCTCTTTTTCGTTTATGTTTGTTGTTATGGTTCGGATTGTTTCCGCTGTCTGCCTTGCCACTTGAAGCCAGCCTCTCCTCTGGTTTAGGGTTATCCCCCTCATTTTTCCGTTTACTCTTTGATGTTTTATTTCACCTCTCACAATTTTGGCGGCTATCCTTAATATCTTTCACCTAGCTGCCCCGCAGCTTTTCACGAAGCCTATTCATGTGGGATTCTGTCTTCTTCATTTCTGAGATTCTCTGGTTAACATATCTATTGGCAGAAACCCTAACCAATAGATGATACCCACTCCTAGGTTTTTCAAAGCATGACTGTAAATAATCTGTTTTCAGGCTTTGTGGTGTGTTTTCTTGTTACGGTGCAGTTTTTATTATACTAGAACCACTTTTGCTAAGAGCCCATGTGATGCGAAAGCATATCTTCCCTCGATCATTTCCAGACGCGTTTTATCCATTCCACTTTGTCGAAGTCTTTGTCGTTTGAGTATATTTCGTTGACGTTGTGCTTTTTCATCAATTGAATCGTGAGGGCGTCTATGTAGTCTATGCCATATGTGTCTGTGTAGTCTATGGCTGAGATCATGTCTTCCCAGGATGCGGTGACCTTCTGGAGAGAGATATAGGAGTTTACCGCGGTGATGAAGGCTTTGAGTTCTTGTCTGCGCCCGTTGTATTCTAGCCAGTCTGCTACTTCTTGGATGATGGCTGTACTTGTGACTGCTTCTTCGCCTTCTTCAATCCTTTGGAGGATGTTTCTAGCGGTCTCGAATGACGCTTGAGGTGACCCGATGAGGATGTAGAGGAAAACGTTGGAGTCGATGAACCTCATTCCCGGGACCTCAATAGCTTCTTCTCGCAGCGTTTCGCTCCGGCCTTACGGATTTCATCTTTAACTGGCTCTGTTGCCGCTATGCCTCTTGCGAGGCCGCTTAGGGCCCGGGTTGGGTTCGGCACCGTTTTTGGCGGGAGTAGAACTATGTGTCCTCCTCTTGTCTCTAATGTTAGAGTGTCACCCTCTTTAATTGCCAGTCTCCTCCTTATCTCCACGGGGATTGTGATTTTACCTTTCTGAAGAACCCTAACTTGTTCACCCATATAAATCACATAATAAGGTAATAATTTTAGGAAACATATAAAGGTTCCCCATTTTCATTCCAGCGGTTCTATGTCGAGCATTTCTATTGACTGAAATTTTCAAGCACTTGGAATAGGCTCC
>JANXEA010000006.1 GCA_025059045.1 Candidatus Bathyarchaeota archaeon
TTTCAGAATTTGCAGCTTGAACAGCTTTTCAGAAAGCTGAATGCTCCCAATCCCGAGTTACTTGCGAAGGAAGTCCAGTATTTCACAGCGGAGGAAGCTGAAAAGAGAGACAAAATCATATTAGACTATTTTGGAGAAAAGGGAGTAAACAAAATAGTCAACACCATTCACGAATTTTTATTTACAACGCCGAGTCCCCCGCAAGATGCGAAAGTTTTAGATGTCGGAGCTGGTTCCGGCTTTTTATGAGATTTGACGCAGTATATTCAACGTTGTTCTCATCACATTATTTTGTTCTCTCCTACTAGAACTACAAAATTAATAATCGACTCCTGTTATGTTTGAGCAATTACTTGAGCGGTTTTTATTAAGCTTTATGCTACATTAAGGAGCCCTCAGCAACCAACAGCACAGTAGCCATGTTATACAGGAGAATCCTCGAATCTGAATTGAGGATTATTGTGGAAAATCTTTTTAGGGTACTTAATGAATTATGGGCGGAGAGGACTTAGAATGAAATGCGATTTGAAGTCGATGACTTCTCTTCTAATGCGAACAATAGCATTAGTGTTCTTTCTCATGCTCTCTATTGGGTCAACAATCAACCATGCTGGGTCTCTCTCAATCCAGACGGATAAGGGGGTCTACAATATTGGCGACTACATCTCGGTGTTTGGAACAGCGGACCCAAACGCGTCATTATCGATCAGAATCTTTGATCCTTCAGGTCTTTTGAAGGCCAATGTGTCGGCTGTAGCGGATATTAATGGAACCTACTCAGCCCAGGCGATCTACATGCTGAGGCTGACTGATGAGCCAGGCGACTGGAATATTCAATTATTCTCTGCAGCTTCCAATGGAACTGCCCAGAAATCCTTCAAGGTTATCCCCATATGGGAGAGGATTGAAAGCCTTGGAAACGAAATTTCTGAACTGAGGAGCATAACCGATATGCTTAGAGAGAGAGTTGCGGATCTTGAAGCATTGGTTAATAGTTTATCCTCAGGTATGGTCGGTGTCCAATCAACGCTTTCATGGCTGACTTACCTTATATACGGGGCAATCGCAGTCTCAGCGGTCTCAGCAGTGGTGAGCACACTGGCATTACTACAGTACTTGAGGAAACGGGAAGTTTATATGAGAATCGTTGGAAAGACAGAAAAACCTAAAAGACGATAGAACCATCATCTTAGACTCCTACAGCTGAAAATGTAGAATGAATGGCTTGAAAGTTATGCTGGAAGCCTCTGCCTCATTAATTCCATCGGAGGCAGATCATCCGGCGATACTGGCCTTATCCTTATACTGAATTTCATCCGCTCAGGTTTTATCTGGTATTGTGGCAGTGTGTCAGGCCCGCAGCTTCCTCCGCCCAAACCCGCTTGCCTGTAATCAAGATTTAGGGTTATGTCATCACGCCTGATGAGCTCATGCGTATGTTTCGCTTTGCCTAGGTCTTCTGTTGTGAAATGATGGACACTAACTTCGAATAGCGGCATTCCGATGGACACAAGTCCATATCCCATGGGATCGATTAATGAAGCCCATCGAACATCGGTCTTATTCCCATTATCCTGAGGCTTTATATAAGGCACGTACTGATCGTCAACAGTTCCGCTGTATAAACCCACAGGGGCCCCCACCTTTCTGTCACAATAGTTCTCATGGGGCCCCCTACCATACCAAGTGAAGTTGTTATATTCGCCAGGCAACGTCAGCTGCAGTCCAACCCTTGGCAATGAAGGAAGATTGGGACTAGGTAGGATATCCGCATCTATAATTATGTCGCCTGTCCCATAAACTCTATATACCAATGTATACTCTAGACCGTCCGCAATGCCCGATGCACACGCGCTGAAGTCTACACGGATCACAACAGTACCCCCAGAAACTTTTCTGACCTCTACATCCTTTACCTTGTGCTCCAGTCTGTCAAGACCAAACTTCAGCCACAAAGGAAGCATTCTGGGAACATCATTGTCGATGGGGGCCCTCCAGACATTCAATTTTGGACCGGATTTGATCAGTTCGCGGCCGCGGTATATGAGCGACGTAAACGTTCCATTCTTCCTGCTAAATCTTAGGTTGAAGGCTTCACCTCTTATTGTCACAAATTCTTCAGATTCTTCTAAGCTAATAGACGGTATCTCCTCAGGCTTCAAAACATCGCATTCAGGCGCCTTTATTGGCAACTGGAACTGTGACCAGCCGATCTCGTAACCTTTCTCAGCCCACATTGTGTCGCTTGAGAGTTTATATCGCAATGTAAGCCAGCACTCTGATCCAGGCTTCAATACCGGCCTAGAGTATGGGACAATAAGAACTTCACTCCCTCCAGGCGGGGTTGAGACCTTTGGTAATTCGCCCTTCTGGACGATTTCACCGTCCACTTGGAGTTCCCAAGATATGTCTATTATATCAAGGCTTGTGAAGTCGTATCTATTAATTATCTTGACCTTCCCATTTAGTAGATCAATCGGCTCAGCTTCGACTGGTTGGAATATCTTCTTACACTCCCACATCCCTGGATGAGGCTTTCTATCAGGCCATACTAGACCGTTTATGCAGAAGTTACCGTCGTTTGGCGTGTCGCCGAAGTCGCCGCCATAAGCCCACCATTCTACACCATCCTCCGTTCTCTTCTTCAGGCCCTGATCAACCCAGTCCCATATGAAGCCTCCCCTGAGACGCTTATACTTTCTTATGGTCTCCCAATACTCCTTAAGATTTCCAGTACTATTGCCCATAGAATGCGCGTACTCAACCATTATTATTGGCCGATCCTCCTGAGGGTCTTCAGCGAGCATCGTAAGCCTCTCAATGGATGGGTACATAATGGCTATGATATCGACAACTGATGAAACCTTCCCTGGCACACGTGCGGTACTCTCATAGAGGACAGGCCTAGTAGGATCGTAGCCACGGATCCAGCCTGCCGCAGCATCATGGTTCTGTCCATACCCAGACTCATTTCCCAATGACCATATTATCACACATGGATGGTTCTTATCTCTCTCAACCATTCTTACGCATCGTTCCATGAACGCGTGGAGCCACTCCGGATCATGTGCCGGATCAATTGGGATGCCGTCCTTCTTGGCCGGCGGTCTGAACCATGCTATCCCGTGACATTCGATGTTCGCCTCATCAATCACGTATATGCCATACTTGTCGCAGAGATCATACCATCTCGGATCATTTGGGTAGTGGGAAGTTCTAACCGCGTTGAAGTTAAACTTTTTCATAAGTTTTATATCCGCTATCATAGATTCCAACGTTACAGCTTTCCCCCTCTCATCGTCGTGCTCATGACGGTTAACACCCTTAAATAAAACTGGAGCGCCATTAATTAAGATCCGACCGTCTCTGATCTCGACTTGTCTGAACCCTACCTTGCAGCTCTCAACCTCCTGTACCGCACCGCTATCATCTTTTAACGTCAAAAGAAGATTGTAGAGGTATGGGTCTTCGGCCGACCACTTTCTCGGATTAACAACTTTCTGCTCGAATTCATACACAACTTCGCTCCTTGCCTTTATCCTCAAGATCTTCCCTTCTAATGGACTTTCAAAGACTGGTTTCCCATTGGAATCCAAAAGTTTCGCTTCAATGATATAGTTTTGAACTTCCTTGTCCGAGTAGTTCCTAATCTTCGCCAACACCCGAAACTTTGCATCTCTGTATTCATTATCAAACTCGGTTCTTACGAAAAAGTCCCTTATGTGAACATTTGGAGTCGAGTAGACATATACGTCTCTATGTATACCGCTTAATCGCCACATGTCTTGATCTTCTAAGTAGCTCCCATCACACCAGCGGATCACCTCTACGGCGATGGTGTTCACACCGGAGTGAATGTAGGGAGTAATATTGAATTCGGCAGGTAGTCTGCTGTCCTCGCTGTATCCAACCATCACTCCATTAACCCACAAGTAGAATGCTGAGTCAACCCCTTCAAAAACTATGAAGACCTGACGGCTAAGCCAGTCTTCCGGCACCTCGAAAGTCTTCCTATACAAACCCGTCGGGTTATTGTCATGTGGAACCCAAGGAGGATTAGCTGGGAATGGGTATACCACATTTGTGTATATGGGCTTATCGTATCCAAGCATCTGCCAATTTATGGGGACTGGAACAGTATCCCAGCCTGTTTCATCGATTGAAGGCTTATAAAAGTCCTGTGGAACACTGAAAGGGTTAGGTACGAGCTTGAATTTCCATTCTCCATTTAAGAGTAGAAACCACGGCGACCTTTCTCTCTCATAGGATAGAGCTGTATTCTCTTCTTTATATGGAATTGATGGAACATGAGCTGGCTCCCTATTTATCTCGACAACCCTTGGATTCTCCCATTCTGGAATCATTATAGAACTCCACCCATCATGTTATACAGTATATTCTCGCAATTTACATGGTTTTCGCATTAGATAAGATGTGTACTGCTTTACTTTTTAAGGATTAGGTCTCACGGCAATTCTAAATCAAATATGGGGATACGATGTAAATTAAACTAAGTTCAAAGTTCAGGCAGCTTATTTCTCAATTTCCAGCCAAGGATAGAGCTCCTTGAGCTTCTGCATTGCCTCTTTAACCTTCTCTTCAGGATACTCATATGGCATTAGTTTTCCATTGAGATAATCATCATACGCCTGCATGTCGAAGTATCCGTGGCCGCAGAGTAAGAAGAGTATTGTCTTCTCCTCACCTGTTTCCTTGCATTTTAACGCTTCGTCGATCACAGCTTTTATCGCATGCGCTGGCTCGGGTGCTGGGATAAGCCCCTCAGCCTTAATGAATATGCTCGCAGCATTGAACACGTCCACCTGATTGTATGCTACAGTTTTCACTATTCCCTCACGGTTTAGGAGGCATAGTGTCGGTGCTTTTCCATGATAACGTAGACCACCTGCATGTATTGGGGGCGGCACGAACATGTGCCCTAGCGTATACATCTTGAAGAGCGGGGTCAATCTCGCCGTGTCCCCATGGTCATAGGTGTAGAAGCCCTTTGTAATCGAGGGACATGCAGTCGGCTCCACTGCAAGAAACTGAACATCCTTCGGAGCTTTTCCTGAAACCTTATCATAATAGAAGGGCCAATACAATCCTGAAAAACTGCTTCCCCCGCCTATGCAGCCGACGATTAGATCCGGATAATCATCTACTTGTTCCAGTTGCTTCTGCGTCTCTAATCCTATGATCGTCTGATGGAGAAGAACGTGATTTGCTACACTTCCAATCGAGTATTTAGCATCATCATGGGTGACAGCATCCTCAACAGCCTCACTTATCGCTATTCCTAGGCTTCCAGGGCAATCTGGATCCTCCTTCAGGATCCTTCTGCCGCTCTCCGTCCTATCAGTGGGGCTGGCATAAACCTCTGCGCCCCATGACTCCATAAGGACTCTTCTATATGGTTTCTGAAGATAACTAACCTTAACCATGTAGACTGTAGCCTTGATCCCAAGCATCATGCACGCAAATGCTAATGCGGATCCCCATTGACCAGCACCAGTTTCAGTAGTAAGCCTCTCGACCCCATCCTTCTTCGCATAGTATGCTTGTGCAACAGCCGTGTTTGGCTTATGGCTTCCTGGCGGGCTTACCCCCTCATACTTGTAGTAGATCTTTGCAGGTGTTCCCAGAGCTTTCTCTAGCTTCTCTGCCCTATAGAGTGGGGTTGGCCGCCAAGCCCTATAAACTTCCCGAACCTCCTCTGGGATGCTAATCCATCTCTCCTGGCTGACCTCCTGCATCACACACTCTTTTGGGAACAACCTCATCAACTTTTCAGGTTTCACTGGCTCCCTTGTCATGGGGTCAATGGGGGGTGGAAGAGGCTTGGGAAGATCTGGGAGAATACAGTACCACTTCTTCGGTATGCTTTCCTCGTCCAATACAATCTTTTTCGGCGCCACCTTCTATCGCCTCATGACCATTAGTGCATATTTTTGCACATTTACGCCATATTTAAGCCTTTGCGTACAACAGTGTACATAAAGAGTATGATTAAAAATCGATTGGCCTTTATCTCTTATCTACAAGGGTTGCTTGCTTGATCATCAAACTTCCCGCACAACCTTTCCAGAAGGTCTCCGCCTCCAAGATTCTAATTCTCTTGTTGAAAAACGGCGCGTCCGTCACGAATGTCTCATACTCACCGCCTTCCCCAACTAGAGATATATTGAATTTCTTAGCAACTTCGACGAGTTCTTTTAGAGATTGCTCATCAATCTTCCTTCCAAGCCAATTCTCACCTAGACCATATGCATATACACCCGTAATTATCGTATCAAACCCCGAAGAAACAATCTCATTCATCAGTTTCATTGGGTCCACTTGCCAAAGAGGAGTGATCGATTCCAAACCAAGTTCCCAGCATACTCGATCAATACGCTGCTTCTGAAAACTTGAGGATATCACACCTGAGACTACACCCTCGACATCCAGATCCCGCAGCAGATTCTTCAGGTCATTGATCTCTTCCTTCTCGCTTCTTGAATTAGACACTGTCTTCTTCAATGGTATTCCTGAAGCTTTAGCAAAAAGACTTGTTAAGTTAATGTTTGGGTAATGGAAGAGTAAACTATCCTCTCTTTTAGGTATAACTGTCGCCAAACATTCAACATATAAGCCCATTTTAATGGCCCTATATAGAGCGAGGGACGAATCTTTCCCACCACTTATCAGCGCAGCAACCCTCATTCCAATCCCGAAAAGGATTTATCCTATCTAAAAAATATCCTGCTGACCTCCATCTTCCATGAGGGCAGCCCACTAGGATCCTCTGGATATTCAAGGTAGAGTTCTCTGGCTTTCTTGCTTTCCTCAGCCATTTTCCTCAGTTTTACAAGTAAAGATGGGCGACCCAGCCCTTGAAAGATTCTTCGAGCGGCCTCAGTTATGTTTAGGCGTATATTTTCTCCCATGCTAGCCGATAGTACGTCATCCTCTTTTATAAGGCGGCACCTCATACCATGATTGAGATCCTCGTTTGACAATCCTTGAAGGAAAAGTCTGAAAACATCCAGCCCAGCCTGTTTTGCGCCGTAAGTTCTCATATACCTAACATTTATGGACCATAATTTCTCTAGGCTTGGGCAGCCGTCCTGTAAAGACTCGGAGATGACTTCAGCCGCTATTTTTCCTCCCATCATCGATGGACCCATCCCTCCCCCATGAATGGGGTTGACTTGGCATGCTGCATCTCCAATCACAACTACACCGTTACCGACAAAAGAATCTAAAGGTCTTCTAGTCGGCACGCAGCCTCCGCCACCATCCAAGAGCTTAGATCCCTTAAAGAGCGGCATCGATATTACGAATTTTTGAAGATTAGTCTTCGGATTTGGGTATCCCTTCACTGCAGCTACACCAAGGCCCACATTAACCTTAAAGTCTTTCTTAGGGAAGATCCAGTAATACCCGCCTGGCGAAACTTCCTGGTTAAGATAGATCTCCAGGAATCCCGCTTCCATATCTTGCCCCTCAACTTTTCTAATTTCTCTATAGCAGACAACTAAGTCCTCTCGTGGAACGCTTAATGGCACCCCAATCTCTGGCGGGAGCTTAGTTCTGACAGCTGCGTAGACCCCGCTCGCATCCACTGTTACGTCTCCACCAATTTCAATTTTAGATCCGTTATCTAATCTTCTTGCCCTAACTCCTTTCACGAACCCGTCTTTGACAATAGGCTCCAGGACACGGGTTGAGTCCAATAGTATGGCGCCTGAGTCTAAAGCGTCCATTAAAAGCCTCTGTCCAAACGCGTGACGGTTGACCATAAATCCTGTCAATCCTTCACCCGAAATCTTGAATACGGTTTCCCGGTCTGGAGAATAAATCTTAACGCCCTCAACTTCGCCATCAAGCTCATCACCTCTTGGATACCGTATACCAAGATTGTCGAAGTGATGTTTTCCAATGGCATCCCCGCAGACCTTGGCGCCGATCCTTGACATCTCCTTCTGATCGAGGATGCATACTTTAAATCCAGCGGTGGCCAATGTTTTTGCAGCCAAGCATCCAGCTGTACCAGCACCAACAACTATCGACTCATACTTCTCCAATCAGATTTCTCCAACTTTTTAACACTCTGGATTTACTCATCAAAACTTATAAATCATGCAGTAAGCTAGCATCTATCAACTTTTGATAAACACATATACCACCCAATAATATGGGAAATTAGAAAACGAAAGGTTATCAAGATGAGGTTAATATTGCCGAAACCTGTTTCAGCCGGCATTATTTTATCGTACACTTGCACATGCGAGTGTAAGCATTGCATGTATGCATGTTCCCCTAAATGGAAGGATGGGTGGATTAATACTGCTGATGCTGAAAAGATTATTAAAAGTCTATCGGGAACGATTCAGGTAAGCCCGTTTGGGCGAAGGAGGGTTAGCATTAACTATGGTCTCCACTTCACTGGCGGAGAGCCTTTCCTGAACTTCAATCTCCTAGTTAAACTTGTCAGGATTGCCAGCAAGTTTAACATTCCCTCCACTTTTGTTGAAACAAACTCTTTCTGGAGCATGGATGACAGTACCGCCAGATCCAAGATGATTATACTGAAAGATGCAGGTCTAGACGGTATTCTCGTAAGCGTCAATCCTTTCATTCTCGAGCATATCCCATTCGACAGAACTCTTCGAACCATTAGGCTGGCCCGAGAGGTTTTTGGCGATAACGTGATAGTCTATCAGGAGATGTTCCTCCACCAATTCATGATTCTAGGAGTTAAAGGAACATTGCGGTTAGAGGAATACTTGAAATGTGCGGGCCCAGGCGGTCTGACAAACGTTGAATTGCTTCCGATGGGGAGAGCTTGCTATAAACTTGCACAGTTTTTCCGAAAATTCAAATCTGAAGTCTTTTTCCATGAATCCTGCCTAAATGAGTTGACCCGTCAATGGCATGTTCACATCGATTGTTACGGGAACTTTATACCGGGTTACTGTGGCGGTCTCTCTCTAGGCAATGTGACAGGAGAGGAATCACTTTGCCGAGAAATAGATCTTGATAAACACCCAATAATCGCATGTCTACTCTCTACTAACGGGCTGGAAAAACTTTACAGAATGGCCGTTAATGAGTTTGATTACCGAAGCTTACCAGATGGCTATATATCTAAATGCCACCTGTGCGTTGACATAAGAAAGCATATTTCCTTACAGACCTCAGAGTTTCTCGAGTTAAGGCCTAAAGAATTTTATGAGAATCTTTGAGAACATGGGCTCCCTTAAAAATCACCATCTTCTCCAAACTTGCGGCGAGAACACAATTTCGAATATGGCAGGGGTTTTACTTCGAATCGGCTATGAGACGAACCTTCCGAATAGCGGCATATGGTCTCATTAGGGCATAAGCAAAATCAATTCCCATCCACTCTTTATAAAAAGAAGCCAATTTCTTGACTAAAATAAACCTTCGTTTAAATTTTCGTCTTATCTTTTTAGCAAGTTGCTCATCAATTTCTCCATTTCTAACTCTTGCAATGAGATCATTATAACCCTCAATTATTGCGTCTATTTCTCTCTCAATCCGCTTTCTAACATCACCTAACATTCTTTGCACGGACTGCTCATTCACCACGACAACGCGTGGAATCATAATAGCATTTTCGTCAATCCGCCGGATTAGGTCTAAAAAAGACCTTGCATCTACTAAGCTCCGATCTCCGTCGAGAATGTCTTGGAATTGAGAGAATGCATATACACCGCGACATAGGCGAATGCATGGGGAAGCTCTTAGCAGGTTTCCAATCTGCCCCTTATTAACATCCTTCGGGAAATGATAGGCAACAATAACCAAGCTTCCAAGATCAATGGATATGCCATCTTTATCAAACCTTGGTTTTCTCTTCTCCCGTATCCTCTTCAAGATTATCGGAGAATTTTTTCGAAGAACCCTCATAACATCGCTTATTTTTTCATTCTCCACCTGCCAGAAAGATCGGCAGATCCTTCTACACTCCAGCATCCGCAGCTTTTGAGCTATTTCTACTCTCTCCTTAAGGCTTTCTGAAGATCTATATACGACGAAGTAAACCATATCCGCTCATCATACAGTTTGATGAATAGTGATGAATCTATCGATTCTCAGCGAACCATACTTACTTCTTCATTCTTCCGATTTCATAGAGAATTAGATCAGCTGCCTCTTCATGAGTTCTCGTGCCCGTATTGATTACCAGATCATAGTTATTGGGGTCAAGCCAATCTTTCTTGAAGAGTTTTTCAACCATATGCTTTCTTTCACTATCGCTTACACGAATTGCCTCCTCTGCTTCTTCGATAGTTATATTTCTGGCCTTAGCTATATGTCTCACCCTTTTCTCTTTCGGGGCTACTAGAAGAACTTTAAAGACGTTAGGTTTATCAAGAAGCATAAATGCGGATCGACCCTCGATAATTAGATCGCCTCTTTTAATCAACTCGTCAATCTTACTTCTAATCATTTTGTCCAGATCAATCTCTCCTGATGCTACATGCTGCTCGAATTCCATAAATGACTCTGTGGGGTGAACTCCTCTAAACTCCACTACTATGCTCTTGATTATTGCTGCAGAGTTTATGAAATTTATTCCGAGCTTGGTTGAAAGTATAGTTGCAACCTCTGTGCAACCGGCTCCTAACTCGCCAGATAGGGCTATTATCATTCTATAAACCTCCACTCACACCAAAACGATATTGATGTTACTGCTAAAAAATCTTACCGTTGAGCATTGATCCAAATCACGCCATTAATTTTTTATTCGGAATCAACTTTTATCTTTAGCGTGTAAACGTGCGTTCTGTTAAGATCTGTCCCAGTGATAATCGAATGGTTGAAGAGAAAGATTCACCACTGAAAAAGAAGGTTGAGGGAGAGTTTGAAGAGAAGACTCCTAATATCGACAAGCTAGTTAAAACCTTAATTCAAAGCTTTCTGAAGTCTGGCAGTAATTATGGAGCCATCACAGACATTGAAACGGACATAAATAGCATATACAGGGTAGTCAGCAATTATATAGATAGAGAAAAGATTGATGTTTATGCATTGAAACTGGATAATCGAATTCTACTCTCAAAGACCAATGAGGATTTTGATGAGATTTATGAAGTTGTAAAAATGAAGTCCAAGCTTCAGGAGAAAAGAGATGTTATTGAATTGTGGGATGATCCGGAGAATAAGATCCTTCACGTAATTGTGCTTCCAGTAAGGAAGCATTTTCCAATTGAATATGGGGACATTAAGGAGAAGCAAAGAATAATAGAGAAATTATCATTAATGGCTTGGCAGATATAAGAATTTTGAGCCATTCAAAGTTCGAATGTAAACTTAGCGCAAAGGTTTCTCTTTTCTTCCCAAAACCAGCTCTTTTAGTGAGACGCCGTTTACTGTGACCACTTTCCATCTTACTCCAGGAATGTCTCCCATGGCTCCTCCTTCAGATCCGCCGATACCCTCGACTATTACTTCATCATGTTCGTCAACTACGTTCAAAGCTCCATCGCCTGGCAGGAAAGCTGTAATGACCTTTCCATTTTTTATCAGTTGGACGCGGACGCACTTTCTTATAGCGCTGTTTGGCTGTTTGCTTTCTCTCCCAACCTTTTCAAGAACTATTCCCCTAGCCATCGGGGCGCCCTCGAGCGGGTCGGATTTTACGTCTAGCTTTAATATTCGCCTTTTATAGTCTATGCTCTTCCATCTCATTTTCTTCCTTTTCTGTCTGAGTTTCCTGGCGGCGAATAACCCTCTCGGGGATTTTTTCATGTTTTTTCCTCAACAGATCCTATTATTCACCTATCTCCTATTATTTATATTTATCTTTCCAATTTATTTGCCAAAAATTTTGTAGATCTATGATCTCATTTAATCTGGAAAACAAGATTGTAGGCTAAACTATTGAGACATTACTTATTTGGAAATACTTCTTTGCTAGGAGTCTCACCTTTTCAGCGTTTTTTCCATTTTTGCCGATCGCTATCCCCTTATCTCTAGGATCCACGTGAACAGATGCCACAGTTTCACCGTTAGGTTTCTCAGATATGCGTATCTCTCTCACTCTAGCTGGCTTGAGCGCATTCTTGATAAACTGGGCAGGATCTTCAGAGAATTCTATTATCTCATGCTTCTTACCAGTCATTTTTTCGAGTAGGGAGAGATTTTTTCCACCCTTCCCTATCGCGATTCCGGCATCACCTTCTTTAATGACGAATATGATGCGGTTAAACTCCTCATCTATGATGCAGTCGCGGACGGTTGCACCCGTAATGCTTTCGAAGAGAGCGATGTGTTTTATCTCGGTATTGGTCAGCCTTATTCCTTTAAACAAGGGTGCTCACCGCTAGCTCTAAGATGTCCGAGTCACCTGGATCCCTTATCGCGATTGCTGACAAGGGGAAAGGTTTGCCACAGAGCCTGCCGAGATCGATGCTTGTCCTCGGCGATACGACGATGGGGATATCGGAGAGTTTGCAGCAATATTCAATTTTATCCCTTATCTTTTGTGGGCAGTTAGATGAGAGTATGATGAGTTTTACCTTTCCTGTCGCTGCTCCCTGTAACGCGGAGTTTGCGCCGAACGCGACTTTTCCTGTCTTTACAGCCATAACGATTGAATTGTCTAGGTCAGCCACTATTCTGCCCCCCTTTCACCTTCCATCACATTAGCAGACATATAAATATCTACGAGACCCGTCCCTATAGGTATGGCTTGTCCAACTATGACGTTCTCTGTCACACCTTTCAATACATCTCTTTCTCCCTTGACCGCCGCTTCGACAATGTTAGGAACCGTGATCTCAAATGAAGCTCTTGCAAGCACGCTTGCCTTGCCCCCGCTCACTCCGTGCCTTCCAATCTGACGTACGCTGCCAGTTGCAGTCATGATATCTGCGACAAGCATTATGTGTCTCAAGTCTACGTCCAATCCCTGTTCCTCGAGTACGCTGCTCGCCTCCCTTATCAGAGCGTTCCTCGCCGCTTCGATGCCAAGCGTCTTTGCTATCTCATGAATGTTGTTCGTCAGCGTCCTTTTAGGATCAACACCTTCTACTTCTAGCACCTGAGATAGATTTGAGCCCTCTGTTCTGATAACCCATTCTCCCTCTTCCTCGGTCACCAAGATCCTTTTTATTCCAGGAATTCCTTTAATATGGTAAGCTGATATCTGCTCCAACAGTTTCTTCGGATTCTGTTGTTTTTTAGGCCCTATAGTAATAGCTTCTCCCTTCACCTCTACAGAAAATCTAGGAGAAACAAGCGCATTGATGACGTCATCATGTGTGACCCCACGCTCCTCCATCCTCTTCTTATCAAGCTTAACTATTATATTGTTCGTCTCGACATCTAGCAGTATACTTTCCGCAACATCTTGGATGGTTGTGTATAAGATTTTTCTCGCTACCTCTGTCGCTTTCTCCCTGCTTTTCCTGTGATCCTGGTCTAGATGTATCAGCATGGTCGGTGTCGACGGCTCCCTCCTTGCGTCAACGATCTCTATCAGACGTGGAAGACCTAATGTGACATTCTGCTCTCTTACACCAGCGTAGTGAAAAGTCCTCAGCGTCATCTGTGTGCCTGGTTCACCTATTGATTGAGCGGCTACTATTCCAATTGCTTCGCCAGGCTCGACTAGTGCACGCTTATAATGTTCAACGGTAAGTTTGACAGCTAGGTCTACGCCTTCTTCAGAGAGCTTGGATTTGTAGAGGTTCCTCCTGAGCTCTTCAACAAGAAGTGGATTTAACTCATTTTTGACCTCTTCAAGCCGCTTCTCTATATAATCCTCTCTTGCTCCTTTCCTAGTTTCCATCATCAGCTCTATCTGTTCGATTAGCCTAGCAACGTTCACAGCTTTCCCATGGTCACTTTTTGCGGGATCAACGCCGTCCTCACCATACTTAAATTGGATAATGTCGCCTGCAGAGTTTCTGACTGTTCCGTCGTATTCGACGCGAAGATGTTCCATCGCGTTTATCAGCCGCCTCTGCATGTACCCGCTCTGTTGGGTCCTGACAGCCGTATCGACTAATGCGTCTCTGCCCACCATTGTGTGGAAGAAGAATTCAAGAGGATTCAGCCCATCTCTGAATGAGGAGTATACAAAACCTTTTGCCCTCGGCGAGGCATCTCTCATTTTGAAGTGGGGCAAAGCTCTCTCGACATATCCACGCTCAATTCTTTTTCCACGAACCGATTGTTGACCTAGGCATGCAGACATTTGACCGATGTTTATTAATGAGCCTCTTGCACCACTCCTGGTCATTATAACGCCGGAATTCTCCATTTCAAGATCCGCGTCAGCGATTTTTCCTGCCTTTTCGAAAGCCTTTGAAAGCTCATTCATGACGTAGATCTCAAAAGAGTCTATCAGGCTCTGTCCCGGAAGTCGCTCCAGTGTTCCTTCCTGTAGCGCTTTCATGAAGGATTCAACCTTCTTCTCGGCCTGCTTGATGGTCTGCTGGATTTTGGATTTCGCGTCAGAGGAGAGGTCGAGATCCTTGTATGAGTAGGAGAAACCTCTCATGGTTATGAACCTTGACAATAGTCGACTCATCTTGTCAAGGAAGATTCTTCCAGTTTCAGTTCCGTAATCCTTTATTATTCTATGGAGAAGGCTTTCAGATTTCTCGGCGCCTATCGAGTTCTTGTCTATTACCCCGCTTAGAAGCTTCCCATTCTTTATTATGACGTAAGCATCGTAAGGACATTTTTCACGTATACATACATCACAGTTGCGGCATATGCTTGCTTTTAGCGCGTAATTCAGGTCTTTTGGGAGGAATAGACTGAATATCTGCTTCCCCGTCCAGATCTCTTTCGGCTCCTTGATTGCAGGTTCAGGTAATTCGCCCTCATAATTCGCAGAAATTAGCAGCTCGCATACTTCTTTCTTTGTGAACTGGGTCGTCTTCTTCGTGAGGAGATAAGCAGCGGTTATGAAGTCTCTTATCGCGCCAATTATTGGACCTCCAAACCTGGGTGATAGAATGTGATTCTGCACTTCCATCAGTATTAGGGCCTCGGTTTGCGACTCTTCACTTTGTGGAACGTGAAGGTTCATCTCATCTCCGTCGAAATCCGCATTATAAGGCGGACACACGCAGAGGTTTAATCGGAAAGTCTTGTAAGGCAAGACTCTAACATAATGCGCCATTATTGACATCCTATGCAGTGACGGCTGCCTGTTAAATATAACGATGTCTCCGTCTCTGAGGTGCCTCTCGACAATGTAGCCAGGCTCCAAAGCTTCCGCTATTTTCTCCCTGTCGGTGACGAACTCAAGCCTTACCCTTTTTCCGTCAGGCCTAACAATATATAATGCGCCGGGGTAATTTTCAGGACCGTTCCTGACAAGTTTCTTCATCTCCTCAATATTCCACTCTGTAACTCTCTCTGGAACTGAAAGTTTCATTGCTACGGTAAGCGGCACTCCAACCTCATTCACGTTAAGGTTTGGGTCTGGACTTATCACTGTACGGGCTGAGAAATCTACCCTTTTACCCGATAGGTTGCTTCTAAACCTTCCCTCCTTACCTTTTAGGCGCTGTGATAGTGTCTTGAGCGCTCTCCCAGACCTATGCCTAGCCGGCGGGATCCCGGAAGACTCGTTATTAAAGTATGTTGTGACATGGTATTCTAGAAGTTCGGAAAGGTCTTGGATGATAAGTGTGGGAGCTCCAGCCTCAATATTCTCCTTGAGGCGTTCATTTATCCTTATTATGTCTACAAGCTTATGTGTTAGATCGTCTTCGGATCTTATTCCCGACTCAAGTGTTATTGATGGCCTTACATAGACTGGTGGTACTGGAAGGACTTGGAGAATCATCCATTCCGGTCTAGCGTTTTTGGCGTCAAATCCTATCAGTTCGAGGTCCTCATCAGGGATCCTTTCAAACCTCTCTCGAATCATGCTTGCAGTTAGCCTTTGTGCGCCCTCCTCTAGATGCTCATAAAATATTGTGGGCTTAACAAACTCTATCTTATGCTGCTTGGTCGCGCAAAATGGACATTCTCTAGTCTTTTTGGCCTTTTCAAGAACAGAATTGTAGAATTGGGAGGGGACTGATCCCATAATCTTCTTAACTCGTTCAATCTGTCTCCTCGCTCTCGTTATTGTCTTCTCTGGCAGGAGTATGCGTCCACAATTCTTGCAGAAAGCCTGTAATAAGTCATGAATCTTCTTTGTAAATTCGACATGTATTATTGGGACAGCGAGCTCTATATGTCCAAAATGCCCCGGACATCTTGCGGCAGTATTGCCGCATGTTCTGCATCTTTGGCCGGGCTCAAGTACCCCCAGCCTGTTATCCATCAGTCCTGAGGGAATTACGGCTCCATCCTCATCATAGGTGTCCGCCGTTTTTATTTCAACCACAGACATCTTTCTGATAACTTGCGGCGAAATTATTCCAAATCGGATTTCGTCTATCAGTTTTTCAAATGTCTCTTCAATTGACATTCATGCTCTCTCCTTAAGCTTGAGTCTTGGCGAAATACATAAGCTCATCAGCTCCTGTAGAAGAAGCTTAAAGGCATATGAGACCTCCACTGGCGAGATCCTAGCCTTTTCTTCACAGATCTGGCAAACGTAGGTTCTCTGCCTAATGTCATAATATGCGATGTATCCGCAGTTCTCGCAGATATAGAGAATATACTTGTCCGACTCTTCCAGAAGCCTATCGCGGAGAAGCATTGCAGCTCCATGCCCGATTAGGCAATCCCTCTCCATTTCCCCGAAGCGTAACCCTCCGCCCCTTGCTCTGCCTTCTGTAGGTTGCCTCGTCAGCATCTGCACCTGTCCTCTTGCCCTCGCATGTATCTTGTCAGACACCATATGGTGGAGTTTTTGATAGTAGACGATACCTATGAAGATGTCTGCGACATATTTTTCTCCGGTGATACCGTTGTAGAGAACCTCTCTCCCCGTATAACTGAAGCCATGTTCGATGAGTAACTTTTCAAGTTCTTCACCCTCATCGCCTATGAATGGTGTTCCGTCCGCGTATTCCCCTTTTACCGCCGCTACTTTACCAGCAATAGATTCTAGGAACTGCCCTATCGTCATCCTTGATGGAAAAGCGTGGGGATTGATTATTATGTCTGGAACAACCCCGTCAACACTGAAGGGCATGTCTTCTTGAGGGACAATCATCCCTATGACCCCTTTTTGTCCATGCCGAGAGGCGAATTTGTCTCCGAGTTCCGGAATACGTTCGTCGCGGACTCTGACTTTGACTAACCTGCTTCCCTCATTTGTTTCAGTTATGAATACAGCATCAACTATGCCATTTTCGGAGGGTCTCATGTCAATTGATGAATCCCTCATGGTTGGACCTTTGACCTCAAACTCCTTGTACTCCTCAAGGAAACGTGGCGGACTGATTCTTCCTATTAGTACATCTCCGCCTGATACAGCCGATTCTATACCAACTATTCCATCCTCCTCGAGGAAACGATAGTATTGTTCGCCTCTATATCCGCGGGTTCCCGGCTCAGGAATAACTAGGCGATCTCTAAGCCCGCCGAGGTATTGCCTGCACTCTGCATCGTATATTCTGTAGAAGGTCGAACGGGCTAGACCCCTCTCTATTGAAGCCTTATTGAAGATTAATGCGTCCTCCATGTTGTATCCTTCAAATGATATGACAGCTACGACACAGTTCTGCCCTGAAGGGCGGATATTATATCCTATCACATCCATAGGTTTTGTCTGTACAAGCGGCTTTTGGGGATAATGGAGTATATGTGACCTTGAATCGACCCTTAATGGAAAGTTCACCGCGTATATGCCCAGCGCCTGTTTTGCCATTGCGGACTCATAAGAGTTTCTTGGTGACTGATTATGTTCTGGGTAAGGTATGATTGAGGCGCAGGCTCCTAAAATCGAGTATGGCGTTATCTCAAGATGTGTATGCTCTATTGTCAATTCTTCAGCACTGACCGCTATCAACGCATTCTCCTCTTCCTCCGCATCCAAAAATTCGATTATACCATTCTTGACAAGGTCCTCCCAAGACCATTCCCTATCATTTATCTTTCTCACATGCTCAGGTGTGAGTCTAGGCCTTCCGTTTTCTACTATAATCAGCGGACGTAAAACCCGCCCTTCGTCACAGTTCACGTAAACTTCATCATTCTGCCCATACTCCTTAGAGAAGTAGGCGACGTTGATCTCATGCGATATATCCCCATTTCTACGATCTTCTCTGATTTCTGTAACTAATTCCCCCGGTGCGATGTGAAAGCCAATCGGGCATCCATTAAGGAAGATTTTTGCTCCAGACGAACGTAAAGCTTCGCTTGCATCTTCAAAAGGTATGACACCCCTTCTAAACAAGTATTCCTTAACCTTTTCTTCGTTTAAGCCCACGGATATCGTGGCCGACAGGGCAAGGTTCTTGACGAGTCCGCAGTTTGCACCCTCAGGAGTCTCATTTGGGCATAATCTTCCCCAATGCGTGGCATGCAGATCTCTCGCTTCAAAGTTCGGTTGGCTGCGGCTTAGAGGCGATTGTAGTCTCCGCAGGTGACTGTATGTTGACAGCATGTTAGTTCTGTCGAGCAGCTGAGTGACTCCTACCTTACCTCTCCCCCAATTTCCTGTAGCTAGGGAGTGTTGAAGCTTATCCGATATTATGCCTGGTCTAACAGCAACTGAGACGCTTATCAGACGTCTCTTTAACCCCATTCTCTCTAGCTGATACTTTATATCACGGCATAGGTTTCTGAATGCAATTCTGAAGAGATCCGCGAGGAGAGGACCTGCAAGTTTTAATCTTTTATTTTTAAAATGGTCTTTATCGTCCTGTTTTCGTCTGCCAAGCTTAAGCTCTATAACCCTTGAAGCCATTTCACCAAGGAAATATGCTTTAAACTTTCTTCTATCCTTGGTTCTTCCAATGTGGGGAAGGAAGTTCCTGTCAAGAATTGCTTCAGCTTTCTGAAGACGGTAACTTTTGACCTGTCCATGAGCGACCCTGTTGCCAATGAATAGCAAAGCATCCTCAACAGTGTCTACTCCGCTAGCCTCCTCAAAGGAGGGTTCAAGTTCGCCCTGAATCGTCTTGTCTATAGACACGGCCTCAGCAATTTCCTTGTCGGATTCGATGCCAAGAGCCCTCATTAGGATTATGAATGGAATTTCTGATGGTACGCCAGGAACAGAAACATGCAGGGAACCGTCAGCCTTCATTCTCATTTCTATTCTAGCCTTGAAACCCACTGTGGTTGAGAATACCTTAGCCTGGTAAATGGGATTAACTCCCCTCGTGTCAATGTCGACAAGAATTCTATTCGGGGCCAGATCCTCAATCGCTACGATTACACGCTCAGAACCGTTGATTATGAAATATCCTCCGGGATCTAGCGGATCTTCACCTTGACGTATGAGTTCTTCTTCTGAAAGACCTGAAAGAAGGCAGTACTTAGACTTCAACATTGTGGGCAGATCGCCTATATAGACTAGCTCTTTCTCAAACTCCTTATCGTCGATCACGGGAGTCATTTCCACAGAAAGAGGCATAGCATAAGTCAAGTTTCTTAAGCGCGCCTCTTGAGGGTAAATCTCATGCCTTGTGCCGTCCACCTCCGTAACATATGGTCCATAAATGACGTCGTTCTCCGACTCTCGCACAACATATATTCTACCAAATTTTATCTTGTATGGACCCTCAGGCACCTCGATCTCTATCTCGCCAACCTCGTTAATAATCTCCTGAAGCCCATGCTCAACAAAGGCGTTATAAGAATCTAGATGCTGCCGAACCAGTCCCTTGTCCTCGAAAAAAGCCCTCTGAATTAGATTGGCATCTTCATAATTAATCAAACCATGTCCTTCCCCCTTCACGAACATAAACTCCTACATTCTTACATGAGCGGTAACTCAGCGGCATTCCTCCCAGAGACGAATCTTCATCGATCGCTAAAGTTCTCATGATCGTCCTGAGGCCTTCTGAGAGCTAAAGAGTAAACGACACTTGGTCTTTATAAACGTTACCGTTTCAGCGTGATACCCTTTATGTGCAGCGTTTCCAGCAATCCCACATGAACTTTTAGGCCTAGGAACAGAGTAACATACTTCGCCGCGAAAAATCACGGTTAGTAACATTTTGTCAGTAAAATTCGCAACCAAGAAATAGAACTTTGTCACCCTAATCTAAAATTCTATTGAACCTTTAATCTGCTGGATCTATTGGGAAACAGTAGGGAGAGACAACCCTACAAAATATACAAAGATCATGATTTGTAAGAGAACATGATAAAGTACCTATGTGTTCTCAAAATTTTGATCACCAGCATCACTATAGTAAGAAAAATATATATTGACGCTTTGAACGTAGTATTATCCGGGCCCTGGTAGTATAGTCCGGCCTAGTATAAGCGGCTGTCGCCCGCTAGACATCACGGAGGAAAACCTCTGTGACGAGAACCGGGTTCAAATCCCGGCCAGGGCGCCAAACCCTAATTGTTAGTTCCTTCTATAAAAATCAGGCTGGGCGCAACGGCTTCTTTTTTGAAGGAAATGTCACTTAACAATTGATTATTTTCTGAACCTATAAGGTCATCATATTTCACAGTCTCGTAATCATCGGCTATCAATTTTTTTCTAGTGGTCTTGTATTGCTATTGTTTATAGATTGATTTTGTTAGCCTGCTTCTGCCGCGCATTTTCGCCTCACAGGTTTTATTTTTCAGCAATCATAAGCGCGTATCCCGCATAAAATTTTCTTAAAACCGACAAGCTTTATGCAATCATTTTATTCTATCAAATATTTTCTCAACCACCTCCCGTATGTATTGTTCGTTGATACTGCCTAATGGTGTTGGGGTCTCAAGTAGCCTTTTAGGAACCTTTATGCCGAGAGGATCGAAGCCCTCTTCAATCTTTTGTTTATTTTTTGTTGTATAGATCTTCCAGGCTAGCCTTGTTAAATCGTCCTCGCTTAGGTTGTAGTCTAAGCTATTTAAGGCCTTTACTACATTTTCCTTTCCATATAGTCCTCTTGCGAATAGGCATATTACTAACGAGTTAAGAACTTGCCTCCAAGCCTCTTCTTCCCGAATAATCCTTGCCGCCTCGGAAGTGCTAGGTAATTTTCCACCTGACATAATGATCTTTTGATCCATTGAGTATGCTCCTGAGTCCAGGTGGGAATGCCTAAACCCTATTATAAGTGAGGAAATAAATAGTGGTCCGGTGTGATAGCCCGCGGGCTCTACATTGTTGAATGATACTGCAAAGTCGCGGCCTCCGTATTTTGATGCTAGCGCCTGTACACCTTTAGCAGCCGTCTTGTAGAAGTCGTTTGCCTGCTCGCTTATGTATTGAATTGCCTTGATATAGTTTTTCCAGTCTCCCCACCTAAGCGGAATAATAGTCTCATTCTCGCTTATAATACCCTTCTCAAGAGCTTCAGTACACCACGCCAGGACGGCTCCAGTAGATATAACATCGACCCCTTCCGCTTCTAGAACATGAAAAATCTTTAGTAGACCAAATCTGTCGCATATACCGAGATTGCTTCCTACGGCGTATATGGGCTCATAGTCATATGAGACGAACTCCGTCTTGAAGAAATATTTCTCATCTTCATACTCCTCCCTTATCGCAGCAACGTGTATGCATGCAACAGGGCACATGCTACATGCAACCCTTCTTGCAAGGACGTTTCTAGCGAACTCCTCGCCGCTAATATCTTCTGCATTCTCGAATCTTCCTGAAGAAAAGTTTCTTGTCGGAAGCGCGCCTATCTCATTGAGCGGCATCACGTTCTCTGCGGTTCCCAAGTCATGATACTTCTTCGCTACCGGAGACCTTACCGCCAGTTCCCAAAGGTTCCTATAGGTCTCCCTGTATGCTCTGACGTTTGGGAGTTTGAAACCGCCGCTTCCTATGATAACTAAAGCTTTCAGATTCTTTGATCCGAATACTGCCCCCAGACCCATCCGACCGAAATGTCTGTAGGTCTCTGTTGTGACACATGCATAGTGAACCAGCCTTTCGCCAGCCCTGCCTATCCTCGCTATAGTTCTGAAGCCTGCACCTCCTGTGACTTCTCTCAGAACTCTTCCAGCACTTAGACTATTCATTCCCCATAATGCACCTGCATCTCTAAACCTGGTCTTTTCGGATTCCACAACTAAATAAACAGGCCTGTCGCTTGCCCCTTTAATCACAATAGCCCCGTATCCAGCATATCTAATCGCTGACGCGGATCTTCCTCCTGCATGAGACTCGGCAAAGTATCCATCAAGCGGAGACTTAAAGGCGGCTACAGTCTTCGAAGCCATGGGAAATAGACCAGAGAGAGGACCGACAGAAAATATCACAGCGTTCTCTGGACCAAGAGGATCAGCTTCTTTTGAAACCTCCTCTCTATATAGCTGCGTTGCAACCCCTATTCCACCAAGCCATTCTTCAAAAAGATCTGTTCTATCTTCCACCCAGCACATTTTTCTCGTAAGATCTATGTATAGCACTCTGGAGAGGGTCTTAACCCATTCAACCATTCTAAATTGCCTCCTCCAGTTTGAGGACACCATGAGGACAAAAACTGGCACAATAGCCGCAGCCCACGCATATTACGGGTTTCATCCATTCTGAATCCCACATGACCGCGCCTATGTCACATGCATTTACACAATGCCCACAACCTATACATTTGCTTGAATTTAAGGTCACGCCGCCTCCATCCTTCACTGTCAAAGCTTCGACAGGGCATACCCTAGCACATGGAGGGTCTCTGCATGATCTGCAAACGATTACGGTGAAGCCCCTTTCAACACCACCTAAAGATCTGACGCTAATTGCACTCTTGTTCAGTCCAGCATAGCCAAACCTGCTCGTGCATGCAAGCATGCAGAGCTGGCAACCAACGCACTTATTTGCATCTACAACAGCAAGCCGCTTAATCATGTGAAGCATCTCCCAAGCTCTCATCTCTAGAACATCTAAACACTAATAAACTTGTTCTGTTCGCATATCCAATAAGCTGCATTTTCGGGATAAAACTCCGCATGCTTTGTTTCCTATTATTCTTGGGATCTCGCAGCCGGAGAGGACTAATTTTCATCCTGAAATAAGAGTTGTCACACTTTCGGCTGGAAGCGTGGCTCTAAGCGAGTTTTCTGAGACTATTATATTGCCAAGGTATGTGCAGTTTTCAGATGAGGATGTCCGATACTGATGAAACGATCTAACGTTTAGGTTTTGCAATGTAACCGTCACGTTGAATGAGGTTTTGGCCCTATTTATTGCGATTATTGTCACTCTTCCATTCTCCTCGTTTATATAGGCCGATGCTAAGACATCCGTGTTTGTTGCGGTTGCCAATATTCTTCTTGACCCAGGCGCTATGAACTTAAAGAACTGCTTGACTGCGTAGTATTTTGGCGTAATCTCATAGTTGGTGCCGTCTTGTCTAATGCTTATCAGCCCTGTTCCTCTGTACCAGAAAAGTTCCCACACAATGTATACTGATGCGTTTGTATGGGTTAGCACGTTGTGGATGTGCTGTACTGTGTATATTGCTTCTTTGTATGTTCCCGCATCCTCTGTTCCCAAGTAGCTGTATTCCGTCTGCCAGATAGGCCTCCCATACTGGGCGCCGAGCCTTGCCACCGCCTGCATATAGGCAATTTTCTCATCCGGAGCGAAGAATGATGTATCGTAGTTGTGGAAGGCAAATATGTCAACGTATTTTGCTGCTCCCGGATCAGCCATGACTGTTGAAATGTAAGTTGCCGCTGCGGAGACACCTGAGGTTTCGGGCATCAATATCTTCGCATTTATTCCCTCACGCTCAAATTTTGCGCCAACCCTCTTTATAACATCTCTTAACTGTTCAGGCGAATAGGTGCAGGTCTCCCAACTGGCTGTATAATCAGGTTCATTCTGTATGCTTATCCAACTAATCTCTATCCCATGAAAGTTTTTATAGCCTATTATGTACGCGGCCAACCACTCTGCAAATTCGTCGTACATTTCCGGCAACAGGTATCCTCCACCTGTCTCGTTTCCAGTACTCTTCATCCATGCCGGGGGACTCCAGACCGAAGCGACAAACTCAGTTACGCCCCTCTTCTTTGCCTCCAGCGCATTCCAGACTTGATCTAAATCAGTGCTGAAGTTAAAGGCACTCCAATTAAAGTGGTTCGGATCTTCATCGTCATTTACTTTCTCGATCTGAGTCCAAACCCTCAACCTATACATTGTGATGCCGAGATCGGAGAAAAGGAGATCTGTAGCCTCCGTTCTTTTCGGTTCCATCAGATTTCGCAAGAGACCCTCATAATATGCGCCTGCACCCCCAAATGCTTCTATGACCTGATATTTCCTTGAACCGTCAACCGTCAGGGATACAGTTCCATCCTGTTTTTCGCCTGTCCGCATCATTATCCAGTACGTCATAACAGATGCCGAGACCAAGATTAACACGGCAACTAATATTGCTAATTTCCTACCACTCATATTTGAGCCTCACAATATAGATCTGCATATCCCATTACATTAACATATTCGATTTTCCCCAGTTATATTAATCCTTCATTCGTTAGTTAAGCCTTAAATTATTAGGCTAAATTTTCGCGTAGATAGATTTTGTCTCATCTTCAGGATGCGGCTGATGTTAAAATCCATAAAACTTGTCAGTATCTCTCTTGATAGTTGCCTGAGGATTGGGCGCTGTCATCAGACTGGAGAAGTTGTGCGGGGATTTACTAGCGGATCTTTAACTAGATTCTGAAATATGTTTTATAACGGAATGGAGCTACTCTTTTGTGTATGCTCAACATTCTGACCCAAAAAAAATATATCCGCACTCGAAATTGTGAATATGGTTGAGATACTCGTCGGGTTGGGTTGAAATTGTTTCCATTCGGGATCGATTATTATCCAGAACACTGGCCTGAGAGGAGGTGGCCCATAGACGTCGCATTGATGAAGAATGCTGGCTTTAATGTTGTGAGACTCGCTGAGTTTGCGTGGAGCAAGATGGAGCCTAGAGAGGGCGAATATAATTTTGAATGGTTGGACAAAGCCATTAACATGCTTTCCTCGAACGGTATGAGAATTATTCTGGGAACACCTACTGCTGCTCCTCCGCCATGGATAGTAAAAGCTCATCCCGACATTCTCAGAGTAGATGGGCATGGTAGGAGAGCGCCGGAGGGGACACGGAGAAACTACTGCCCCAATAATCCACACTATAATAAACATTCAGAGAGGATTGTGGAGGCTATGGTCTTCCATTATAGGGAAAATAGGAATGTTATAGGATGGCAGGTTGACAATGAGTTTGCTGGCGATCCGTGTTATTGCAACAATTGTATTAACGCATTTAGAGAGTGGTTAAGAACCAAGTATGAGTCTATTGATAGAGTGAATGAGGAATGCGGGCTTATCTTTTGGGGTCAAGAGTACGGTGACTGGGATGAGATCTATCCGCCTAAACCGCCCTTGAGTATGCAGAGTCCAAGTCTCAGTCTAGAGTGGCAACGTTTCACGAGCGATTGCTGGATTAAGTATGAAAAAATGCAGGTGGACATAATCCGTAAGTATGCGCCGCACCAATTCGTAACCCACAATTTCATGGGCATGTATAGATGGCTTAATTATTTTAAGCTCGCTGAGCCTCTTGATTTCGTCTCTTTCGACTATTATCCATGGCGCAAAACGTATGTTAACCTTATCCACATGGCGATGAGCCACGACATAATGAGAAGCCTTAAGAAGAAGCCTTACTGGATAATGGAGCTTCAGTCCGGAGCAATTAAGTCCAGTCAAGCTCCAATACCGCTTCCAGGCCAGATTAGGCTTTGGACCTTCCAATCAATAGCTAGAGGCGCTGATGGCATACTCTATTTTCGATGGAGAAGCTGCAGGTTTGGGTCTGAGGAGTATTGGCACGGAATCCTCGACCATGACGGGGTTCCGAGAAGAAGGTATAATGAGATCAAGAGAACCGCCGAGGAAATCCACAAACTTGCGCCATATCTTGAAGGCACAGTACTTAAGCCTGAAATTGCAATAACGCTGGTCTATGATGCCCTCTGGGCATGGGACCTCGAAATCACTTTCGGAGATATGAATTATTATGGCAGATCGGCTTGGGAACCCACACTAGATCTGTATGGCGCACTGTATAGGAGGAATGTGCTAGTCGATTTCGTTGATCCCGAATCCGAGGAACTAGGTCAATACAGAGTTTTGCTCGTCCCCTCATTGATGCTGATGAACAAAAAGGTCGAGGAAAACCTTAGAAGCTATGTTAAGAACGGCGGAACATTAATTGCAACCCCAAGGACAGGCGCGAAGAACTGGAATAATATTATTGTAGAGGAAACCCTGCCTGGCGCCTTATCAGACGTTTTCGGAGTCACAATAGAAGAATATACAGGTGTGCCTGACGAAGAAAAAATCAGGATTGAGACTTCAGAAAACTGGCTTGGAAAACAGAAGGCTTATGAATGTGGGAAATGGGCTGAAATGCTGGCACCAGAGAAGGCAGCAGTAATAGCCAATTATCGAACTGGAATCTATGATAACAAACCAGCCGCAACAGTCAACCGCTACGGAAAGGGTACGGCGATGTATATTGGAATTTTTGCTGAGGAGGGATTCTATCTTGATCTAGTCGATTGGCTGATTAGTCAGGGGAAAGCCAAGTCGATCATGCCTTCTGCTACAGGATTCGAAGCCACAGAAAGAAGGAGGTTGGATTGCCGAATCGTCTTCGCGTTGAACCACACCCAGAATTCTATTAGTATCCCATGTGAGGGAAAAGAGTTTAAAGATATTCTGTCAGGTCAGAGAGTGGGCGATCGATTAGATCTTAAAGCCTTCGACGTCAAGTTTCTCATAGGGGAGATGGAGGCTTAACGTAATTCGGAAACTATATAATTTTTAGATAAAAGAAAAGTGGACCTTCTCTGATTAATATGGTGCAGCCCACATTCCTCTGGCAATTATCGCAACTGCGCTTCCAGCAACCACCATGATACCTTCACCTAGGAGAACACCCGCGTACATAACCCCTCTATATTTATCCCACCACTCTTTTCCCATCATCTTAGCAATCAGCCGCCCGATGATGGCTCCGATAAATGTGGCGACGGGATATGGTGGAGCTGACGATAACCCGCTAGCGATACCTACAGCTGTGGCTGCGAATCCAACGCGATCAGCCACTGCATATATTATGCTTCCTGCCAGGAGGCCATATAGGATTCTGGTAGGCTCAAAGAACACCCCTGCTTCTGGTGACACTAATAGAGATTGAAAGGTTGCTTGAACAGGCCACGACATCAGAACGCCTGGATAAACATAGGAGGGGATAGGCGCGATGCTCCAAAGTGACTGCATGAAAAAGAAGCCAGCGATCAACGCTATTGGGAAGATTATATACTGCGCCTTTACGTAATCCATGAGCTTAGTCTTCGTCATCTCACATATCTTGAAGGGTTCTGCCGCAGGTGAAGGTGCATAGATCGGCACGAACCATGCGTTTATACCTGGATAGCCGGATGCTCTAAACGTCATTTCCCTCATGTAGGGTACACCAACTGATACTCCTAGTCCTTGAGCTCTGGCAACAATTAGCATCGAAATGAATGGCCAAACAACATTTAAGAATATCAATATAGGTAGTGGGCAATCCGGCGCAAGCCACCAATCGAAAAGCGATAGCCCCAGAGTTGCGATAATAAACGGTATTATGATCCACCAGACAGAGAAACCAAGGGGAGATTCTGTCTTCAATCTCCTCAATGCGCTAAAAGTCCTTCTCAGGATGTTTGGGTGTAGTACTAGGGGCATGATCCCAACAGCTATGCCCATTCCTATCATTGGCATAGCCCAAACGTGGAGGACGGATCGTTGCCATAGAGTTTGTATCGGCATTCCATAGACATATTCGTTTGCAAGCCCCGTTATCTTATTTGATACGAGCAAGTAGTTGCCTACAAGATAAGCCGTAATTGAACCAATTAAGCTTCCCAAGACTACCTTAAAGGGTATTATAAATCCAACAGTCATAATGGCTAAATCTGTAGCTATGCCAAAGGAGGCTCCAGGGAGGGCAAGTTGAATAAAACTGTTGAGGTCGACCCATGGCACTGGCACTATAGATATGGTTACGCCCCAAAGAACTGTGCTTAGAAGCGGTGCCACATATATTATTAAGCCATATATTGCTGCGAATGAGGCAGTAGCCACCATTGCTCCCATTCTCTTCCAGTCTCTTTGAATTAATGTCTCAGTAGCTTCTACTACTGGCCTAGCTGTCGGAAAGGGCAGCTGCTCCACACGGGCATAGAGTATATAGGCTAATATTGTCAAGCAAATGTCGCCGAACATAGCCGCAACGTAAAAGGCTATTGTGTTCAATAATATTGGCATCCATTCTGGGTGTATAAGAGTCCTAGCCATAAAGACCTCATAGGACGGTGAATAGAATGATGGGATTTTGTCAGCAATTCCAAAGGCTTGAGAGTATGGAGAATATTTAAGGTAGGCTTGGTATATCCAGCCAGGGTGGCTGAGAGCACCCATCTCAGGAGCTAAAAACCACCAGTATTTTATTGTTTGACCAGATGCAAGGTATATGATTATCGCCTCGTTTATTGTTAAGGGGTTTCCGGTTATAGAGCATATCTCAATGAAAAGCAGGATTGTAGCCCACTGGATTGCGCCCATAACTGGAACTCCGCCAATCTGGAGATGTAAATAGGCAAGTCCAGGCTGAAAGACAAAAACTATGTACATTAATGCTAGTAGCGACCGCCATGTGAGGCCTCCTTTAAAAAAGGATATAAGAGTAGTTGTTGACGAATTGGATCCTTTTTTCTCATCACTGGATTCTCTAGACGTCAACTAGAGACTCCACCTCCTTTTACCTCCAATTTTTTCTTTTCTAATTCCGAGATCCTTTCTTCATATTTTCTTCTCTCTTCATCTGAGAAACTCCGCCATAGTAATATTTGTTTCCTTAGTAGATCAATAAATTCTCTTCCAAACGTAACCCATGACCCTTTTGGTCCCGCTGTGCGTCTCATATCTATACGAATCATATGTCTTCCGACATCTTTTTCTTTTACATCACTGATCCTAGTATCCTGGATTATGCCAAGCTCATAGGGAACAAGTGTTGCCTCAAAGTGTAATGTTCTAGTCAGCAGTTTCGGGGAATCTTCTTCAATGTAATGTATCGGAGAAATTGTGCGAAACACCTCTGAATCCGGGGCCATATGAACTTCTGCAAGTTCGTTTAAGAACGCTAGCATTCCGTTAGCTTCCCCATCGCGTGTCGTTGTAAAGGGAAGTGTGACATCCCAAATATCTCCCCTCGGCGAAGGTATCTTCCATTTACGTTCAAGCGATGGCGTTACAAGCTTCGATGCTACAAATATGGGGTATATCGTGACTGCGATCGTGACCCCCATCATGAGCGTCACGGCATTTACCACCATAGTTGACCCGGGGTTCAGCTGGATTCCGACCCCACGCGATGCAAAAATCATACCTGCAAGATAGCCTCCTGCGCCGCCGAGAATAGCGTAGGTGATGGCTTCCGCGAAAAATAGGAATCCTATATGGAATGGGGAGAGCCCTACAGAGCTTAGGGTGAAGATGTCTCGCTTTCTTTCTTCAATTGTTCCAAGCATAAGATTTAGTATGACCATTGAAGCTATGACCAGAGGGATAGACTGGGTCTCCCAACCAGCAAGCGTCATAATGTTCTGTGGGAAAAGACTGTAAACTGTTCCGTTGAATCCTATGTAAAGCGGGATTGAATATCCAGAGTGTATCGTCTCCTTATAAAATTCTTCAGCCATACCTAATATGAGAGTCTTGTTATTCTCGTATTCCGGCTTCATTTTTATTGCAACGCTCACAATCATTCCCTTAAAGGCGCTAAGGACGGTCTTATATGGGATAAGTATTATCTCGGGCTCGAATACATCAGTTGCAGGTTTTTCTGGATTTGTACCGAAGTAAAGTCTTGACCCGTATCCTGGGAGCCTAGTATCCATCGGCGTATACGCACGGTTGTCGAGATCGACAATCTTATTATATATTGTTTCATCCAGTACTCCTATCACCGTAAATGTAAAGCCGCTCAGCTTGATCTTGTCTCCTACTCGAACACCAAGTTCCTTTCGTAGTTGAGTACCGATAATCGCAACATAGGGATCCATGTCTTTCTCGAACCATTTTCCCTCCACTAATCCTGCGTTGGGTGAAGTTATTGTAACGTTAACCTCTTGCGGCGTAACTCCTAGAACAGCTAATATTGGAGTGCTGGACCATCTACTTCCATCCAACGTTGTTAAGTACCAACCTCTCCCAATGGTTCCCATGTAAGCCCATGCTCTTGGGGCGAGTATTGCAACATCTGAGAACCGGCCCTCTAGCTCTGTTAGCAATACTTTCCCTAACTGTGGCCCAGTCTGGAAATAGCCTGTTCCCTCATACTCCCCAAATGCCGCGTTTCCATAATTCCACTGATGAACAAATATGCCTGTATATGTGGCGGGCCAAGCTTGTACGCCAGGCACTATAGCTCTTAATGCACCTGTTGACGTGAACAGAACGACGCCGAGAGTGATTAATAGAATGGAGACCAATATGAGTGATGTTCTGAGTCGCCTCTTTCTCATATTGCTGACGCCTAACGAGAAGCTGAGAAGAGCAACGCTTGTTCTTGTCATCTCGATCCAATGGACCCCCATGACTTTCTCCCTCATTCTTTTCACGGCATCTATGAATGAGGTGTAAATTATTCCTATTAATGGAGCGGTCATTAACAAGACTACGAAACCTACTATCACCATTAGAATATTACTTGCTAATACGAATCCTGGATGCGTCCCAGACAGGATTATTAATGGTACAACATATCCAATTATAGAGGTCAGGATACGCTTTATTCCTCTTGTTTGAGCTATTAACCTCTCAAATATTAGTGCAAACGGCACAAGAACGACTCCGAAGAATGTTATAGCGTTAACCGAATCTTCAGTCATTTTTCTTAATTCTAGGTAACGTTCTCTTTCAGTTATTAATAGTTTATATTGTAAACTTTCTAGTTCAGTATAATTATATGTCTGAAGGGCGCGAAGTGCTCTGTTAAAGAGCTCCTCCGACCCAGCAGAAGAAATTGGAGGTGCAATCCCGGAGCGCAGCAGCCGTCCTTCCCGCATCTGATTCTGGCCGCGCCAATCAATCGCCGCTTTTAGAGTTGTATGAGTAATTGTTATCTGCTCTCCTATTCCCACCACATAGCCTGCGCCTAGGGGATTATCTGCTGAGGAGTTCGTCAACGCCATGAAGGGGTATAGTAGAGTGTAAGTGGTTCGAGTTAGTATCTCTAGAGGCGTATTTGCAGGAACATGTAGAACTGCGACACTCAGTCCCTGCCCACCATGCATATAGCCCTCCCAACTCCATGTCTCTACAGCCGAATGAGTAGCAAATTCGTTCACTAATATCTGGGCCGCCTGATCCTGTGGCCCATTTCTATAATATATATCCCAAAAATCGAATAGGACAATGTTGCCGCATTCAAAGAGAGTGTATGATCCAAAGGACTGTGGATTTACACCTAAGCCGCTTGGCACATAAGTGGTCTGAGTTCTACCTGCACCTGTTCCTCCTCCAACAGCGGATGATGGTCCCCAATATGGGCCAAACCCAGGAGCATGAGTTATCTGTCCTGTTGTCTCATTCAAAACAAAAGCTCGGACCTGATATGGAAGGCCACCTATCTTTCCTGTTAATCTCTGCCCATGCATCAATCCAGGTATATATACATGACCCTTTTCATCAGCAGTAACATAGACCCATGGGAAGTTTTGCCATTGAGATAGGGCTCCGCTGTCAGGCGGCCATATCCTATAAATGAAAAGAGCGTTTGGAACAGGGTCATACCACGCCTTTGTCACATTATAAATATTGATGTCGCCTTCGACATCAGTCCACTTCGGATTGTCACCTGCCGCAAATCCAGGTTGCCACTTCCTAATCAGATCCTGAGCTGAGCCGGAAACCCCAAGATCAGTATTCACTATTACATAAACATATGGATATATGGCTCTCAATTTATACTCTATTATTTCCCAATCCAGTTTATCAGGGGTATCAAGAGGCGTATATGTATACTTCTCGAAAGCCAGATAACTTGCCCATGTAAATGCCGGACCACCCAAATTTACGAGGGGGTCACTATCACTGTATCTATATGGTCCACCAATTAGATCTGACCATGTTATCCCAAATTTTGATCCTAACGCGTCCCTTGTGATCCTAGCTTTGTCAGAAGTCTCAGAATTGGGATCATATGATAACTCCGGCATGTTCAACCTGGTAGCTAGATCCGGAAGTATTACGGTAAAGAACCATTTGTGGAACGCTGATGCTGCATCAAAGAAGGAACCTGGACCTTCACCCCAGCCCCAAAGGGCAGCTCCACGAACATTCGGCATAATGAAGCGATTTACATCATTTATATCGAAGTTCATTTGTAGGTGAACCCTGCTTCCCCAATTCTCCCATCTGTCAATTATATAGTCTTTCACAAACCATCTTGAACCTGAGACACCTTGGTTTGTACCTGAGAACGCGATAAAAACTAGCGTATACATATTGGAACCCCTATGACTTGCAAAATATTTGGCCAGCTGCAGAACTACGGAGATGCCTATGGCCTCACGGGCTCCAGGCGCAAGGGATGGAACATATGAGAAGCTATCATATGAAGCCGTGATCAGGATATAATTATCTGTGCTGCCTGGCAAATATCCGATCACATTTCTTGCTTGAACCTGTCTAAACTTCATGTTTGAAAACAGTGTTACGATTGAGCCTTCTTGGCCAATCAATTTTTTAGCATCATCTGCTTTTACATAGAGTCTAGGGAAGTAGTACGCCATCGTATCCAAAACCTTCATGCTGAACTCTTGTATGCTTGAGTCCTCAGGCTCTATGAAGATGACGGCTTTGGCGCCATATTTCGCTGCAATTAGCCAGTTGTACTGGCTATTCATCTTCATTAAGACTATGCTGCCTTCGACTTTCTTTCCGTTAAAATCCTTTACCTCTCCTTCGCCTACATAGATAAGTCTACCACTGATGCCGCCAGGGGGCGTCTGCACTGGACTAACCATATTTGGCATGAATGGGAAAAGAGTGACATTATCCCCGTTCGGAAGTATTAGACATGCACCTTCATCTATCGGTACAGTTATATTATAATAATGATAGCTTACATCTCTCAGGCCATACCTTTTGAACTCATTGTAAATGTACTCAGCTGCCTTGTAATTGCCCAGATACCCCGTGAATCGCGTACCAAAATTGCTAAACGTTGCTACGTGACCCCGTAGTTCTGTTATATTCAGAGCTTTAAGAGCAGGTGTGACATAGTCAAAGGTTGGAGTGGTCATAGGTCCGATGTACGATGATCCAGAAACCGAGCGTAGAGCCCCCCCAATTGAAACAAATGTTACAAGAATCAGGAGGAAGCAAACTATAATGCTAGACGAATTAAATAACTTTCTCGTGAAGAAAAGGGTTCCCATATTTATCAGATCTAAATATTGACAGTTTTCTAGAATAAAAAGATTTTCCAAGATTTTGAATTTAAGTTCACTACGTAATATGTATGGTCTTAAGTTTTTGAAATGGTTCTAATTTCTAGTGTGCTCAATTTCCTTTTTTAGGTTGAAACTCTTCCCCAACAGTTCTGAAGATCTCATTGAAGAGCTGAATAATTGAGTTCGCCTTCTTCTCTATGAATGGCATTTCCTGGAATAGGGTTGACAAATTGACAAGCCATGTGACACGGTCAGGATTCTCGTAGTATGCCGCAATTTTTTGATATATTGAAGCATTTGCAGTGTCAGTTTCACTTAATGTCTCAGTTCCTACTTGTCCTGAGTACAGACAGATGGACAGATCTGAGGGATTAATTGATTTTATGAGGTCAACTACCCGCATTTTCTGTTTAAGAATATTGCACAATCTCTCGGATATCTCAAGCATTGGAATATATTTCTTCAGCCTATCAAGATCAGGATGAGGTTTGAAGACCACTTCTTTCCTTAATATTCCTTTGACCTCTATTACACATTCCATACCTTTGAGCATTCGGTATAACTTCACAGATTCGTCATTCATTTCACTTTTCTTAAACATCTCATGAATACCGATAATATGCCACTTAGTCTCACCAAATCCGAAGATGCCTACAACACTTTGTCTAAAGGCTAAGCCATGAATAAAAGATGGCGGCTTTGGATCGGCTAAAATTGTACCTCCACTAGTAAGAGTATAGTTTTGAATGTGTCTACCAAAGACTCTTATGATGAATGGTTTTTCTTTTCCGCCCATCATTCCCAATGTGACCCTAGATTTTAATTATAAATTGTATTTAATCGATATAAGTTTTAACAAAAAAAGGGAAAAAAAGGGTCATTCTAGTGTGGAGACAAGCCTATTGCAACATTGTTTACAACCACTGCCAAACCAAGCGAAGCTGCGACCCCAACCATGAGCGGCATTGCTTTCTCTTCGTATAGTTTCAATCCGCCAACCTTTAATATAATCCACTTTAGCACCAACGCAATGATACTTGGGAAGAATAGAAAATCGACGACCCATAAGAAACCTAGGGCCACACCAGCAGCGTTCAGCGGGAACCATGGAAACTTTGATCTTAAGATGTAGATGCAGCTTATTCCGATGGCGGTAACCACAAACTGCACCCACTGACCCGCCACGGGTTGGGCAATAACGCCTCCTCGCCAGTAATCTCCAACTACATTAGTGCTGCCATATGTCGGACCTCTCTGGAAGTAATTGCTTGGCGAGCCGTCATATGCAAACTCTTTCAGTCTTGTTGCGCCATACATGCACCAGAACTGTAGTAGCATGGGCGGTGTGATCGCCGCTCCAACAACTGTTGCGATGATTGCTCCTATCAATATGTATTTTGCGTGGACACGGTTAAGGGAGGCTATCTTGAAGTAGTGCAGCAGATATGTGAAGGGCGCGGCTCTGAAGACCTGGTCGAACCAGCTTACATCAGCGCTCAATACTAGATATCTCGTCTTCAGGTCGCTTATGTAGAATGGTGACCCTGTATCCGCGAACCAGTAAGTTTTCATCCCCTCGTTCCAGTTGTGGGCGAACATGTTACAGTTTATTGGGCTCACCAATACGCCGAACTCTGCCTCCGTTCTCGCCGATCCTATCATGTACATCCAGCCCGTTGCCACTACCCAAATTATGCCAGCAATGTAAGGCAAGACTCCAAACTGTTTGCCACCGGTTGTTCTGAAATCCCACATGAAGACATACCATAGCACACAAATAATATATCCGATGACTAGGTATCTTAGCTTCATTGGCTCTCGTTTCTCAACCTCAGGGCTCCCTTTGCCGAACACTGCCTTGATCATATCGATTACTTCTGCTCTATGAATCCATAGTGGGAAGTATACTAGGCCGAACATTGCGCCAAAGGCTGAGAAGGCTCTAGCGCCCCAATCACGCGTCCAAGCCTGCATCATTGGCCCCGTAAAGCCTCTCCAATTGGTTGTGACATCGTTGCCATAGGATCCAGCTTCCCATATGCCCAAGTAGACCGGGAGACATTGCAAAAGGTAGCATGCGAAGAAGGCGCCTACGATATAGCTGAGCAGGGTGGTTGTCGGCACTAGGAAGGCTCCCGCTACCCACATGGGTTGCATGTTAAATGTTAAGCAAACATTATAAAGGCCTAAGCTATTGCGCATCCCCGACAGATTTGTCTGAGGCGGATAGACCCAGTGTTCAGGCCACCTACTTAGACCAAGCCATGGAAGAGTATCTACGCCCCACCATGGAATGAGCAGGATGAAACCTACAACAAATCCAATCCAAAGATAGATATTCGCTAAGATTTTAGGTGTCCCTTTCTCTGTCTTTTCGTATACCTGGTTTATAACCATCGAGTTGGCTGTTGCCAAAGGATATGGTAAGGCTTCAATGTCTATCCACATTCTCCTCCATATTGAAGCTAAGAAGACATATGACAAGAGCAGGGGCATCACTGTCAGTATACTAACTGTAAGGGATGGAATCCATTTATCCCAAGGTACTGGTCCACCATACATCCAAGAGTTCCAGTACTCAGCAACATTAGGGTCAGGACCGAAGATCCAATTGCGTTCCGCACCATAACCAAGCGTCCACCTGTGGAATGCGGATGCACCCCGCGCAACGCCCAACATTGTAACTGTCCACATAAGACCTTGGTACAAAGGAAACATCCATACCGCCATCATCATGGCTAGGATAACTATTAGTTCCCCTTTTCTAACTCTTGGTCCTATCAGTGCTGCTACAGCCGAAGTTATCAACGGAAGGAAAAGAACCATAGTAAATTCAGTACACCAGTTTCTAGTCCAGACATCGCCCATTTTGAAGTCAAACCATGCACCAGCTCTTGTGAATAGCGTAAAGTAGCCTATGAACGCCAACAATATAACGACACAGACGACACCGATAAGATAGGTCACTGGCCGGATTTTCTCTTCGATTATCTCTGACATTTTTCCACCGAATAATTATATTTCCCAGCCTGAGTTTATAAAACTTATTATATCATGCTACCTTACCATGTTACATATGCATATTTCAAATAGATAGGTGAAAAATTGATCGTCTAACGTGCTATATCTAAAGGTAAACACAATAGATAATTATTTGAAAATATATATTGAAACGGAATAGCATGAGAACTCAAGGGAGCTTGCTAAAATTTTAAATATAAATTGATCATCATAAAAGAATTGGTGAAAGGGGTTGTCGAAACTCTTGAAAAGAGGTATGGTAAGCGGAACAAATATTGCACGCATAATTGCCTTGGCCATAATTGCCATAATTGTTGTTATCTATTTCGCAACTAGACCACCACCAGCTCAACCTGACATTAAGATAACGGGCTCATTCTCATTTGATCTAGAGACAGACAACGTGAACCCCACAGTTAAAACCATAAGGATAGAGTCCGTTAACGGTTTTAGTGGCTCAGTAACGATCAGTCGAGGATCATTAGTGTGGCCTTCAGGGTATACTGGACCCACTCGTGTCGATATTACAATAAGCCCTCAAACAGTTAATGTGCCTAGCGGGGGATATGCAAGTGTAACTATTAGCTTTCTGGCACCTTCAACTGTTTGGGATACGTATTTACAAGCATCTGGTTGGCCCACATTTACCTTCGATCTGATAGTGACAGGCGGCGGAATAACCCGTACCCAAACATTCTCGATACGTGTAGCCAATATGGTAACATAAAATCCAATATCTTTCTTTAAATCATAGCAATGTCTAACCCGAGACCATAATTACTTCTTTTTTTTGGCGCATTTCATAATGTATTTTAACCATATAACAAGCAGATGGATCCCAACTGTTCTCTCATAGGAAAACCTGCATACACTTATGTCTTTCCGCATTTCCAGCTATTCACATGCTCTCGAGATCGCTGCGACAAACCAGGATAATATCTGTCCTTATTTAAGACATATTTATTAAATAAAGTGTGAAGTCTGTGAAAAACTTAGCCTAAAATAAAATTCGATATGATTCTTCTAGTTTCATTCTGCTAGCTAACAACTTCGCAAATCATGCTAGGAAGTCGCCCTCTGTCCAGCATAACTAACAGCTATATTTTTTAATCTAGACAAATTTTTTATATTATCATCAAGAAATAAATAAAACTCAGGGATTCCAATGCCATTCTCGAAAATGGATTTGGCACGTGGAACCATTCTTGGAATAATAGTAGGGGTTCTTTTGGGATACTTTGCAAGAACGGGAGAATTGGAAGGTATGAAAACAAGAATATCGAACCTTGAATCTCAAGTTGGACAATTGAGAAAGTTTGCGCCATCATTGAGAACACTTGCTGAAAAATGCGGAATATATATTGGTGCAGCAGTTGAACCCGACTACCTAACTATGGATTATGCTGAAACGCTTAAACGTGAATTCAACATGGTAACGACTGAGAACGTCTTGAAGTTCGGACCAGTCCATCCTCAGCCCACCGTATATTCATTTGCAGGAGCAGATCGGGTGATTGAGTTTGCTGAAGCGCATGGTATGAAGGTGCGGGGGCACACTCTCGTTTGGCACTCTCAGCTTCCCAGCTGGATTACAGCAGGACGGTACACTCGAGATGAGTGGATTCAGATTCTAAGGGATCACATAATGACAGTGGTTGGTCGGTACAGAGGACGAATTTATGCTTGGGACGTTGTGAACGAGGCTATAGATGACTCCGGTGCTTTAAGAAATACAATATGGCTACAGAATATTGGTCCAGAATATATCGAGTTGGCTTTCAGGTGGGCTCATGAGGCCGACCCAAATGCGCTTCTGTTCTATAATGACTATGGCGCTGAGGGCTTAGGTGTAAAGTCAGATGCTGTATACAATTTGGTTAAAGGACTTTTAGAGAAGGGGGTGCCAATCCATGGTGTTGGCCTCCAGATGCACATAAGCGCAGACTCTCCTCCATCCCCGCAAAGTGTTGCCGCTAATATAAGGCGCTTAAATAATCTTGGTCTAGAAGTACACATAACGGAGATGGACGTGCGTCTGAGAACGCCTGCCTCACAGTCTGATTTGATCAAGCAAGCGGAAATATATCGAGACATTTTAGACGTATGCCTCTCTGCTGAGAAATGTACAGCTTTTGTCATGTGGGGGTTCACAGATCGTTATTCGTGGATACCAAGCACATTTGGCGGATATGGCTCGGCGCTCATTTTTGATGAGAGATACGAGCCTAAACCAGCCTATTACTATATTCTTCAGAAACTTATCGAATACTCCAGCCAAAGAAACGTTTAGATCATCTACGGAACATTCCGAGCCTGAAACAATCTTAGTATCTTGTATGCTACGCCGACCCCTAGCACAATTATCGCCGCTGCGTAAAAAATAATATCCACATTTAGATTCTCATCTATTTTCAATTCATTAAGACGAAGATCCCCATCCCCAAAATACACGAGCCTCGCGCCGCTTACCGGATCCGGAACTGTGAATGCTAAAGACTGAGTAACTGTTAAACCTCGCGTGCAAATAATGTGGAAAAATAGACCATCCATTTTTACACCATGCTCCACACCTACAAGACAAGACCAGCCGATAAAGCATTTAGCGCCAAGCTTTAGAAAAACATCGGCTAAGCTAGAGTTATTGCCAGAGAAGCATGCATCTATAAATACTAATGCATCACTGTACTGGCCGTCGGTACCGTAAAAGTAAAAGAATTCAGGGGTAATGTAGTAATATCCCTTTAAGCTTTCATCCAGTTCGAAGCATCCTATACGGCCTGATTCAATGTCGTCTTTATAAATCTCCTCTTTCCCTAGCTCTTTCTTTTCCCGTGTGAAGATCACGACCTTATTCGAGTCTAAGAAGCCATGAGTATTAATGTAAATAACACCGTAACCCTCATTGTCAATTCTTTTGAGAAGATCTAAAGTAACATCTTCATTTTTATAATAATCCACAGAGTAGCCTGCCCGCTCAAGATTATATATGATACTCTGAATGGTTATGTTATATACGTTGAATAGCGGCATATAGTAACTGCCCAGATCGCTAAACTCTCTATTGAACGGATCTATAACTATCGCTTTATTCGATCTGGGAGTGCTTCCCGAGCCCGCCTCTACAAAATTTACAATGATAATCAGAATAATGGAGATAATGATTAAAGACCCGTTTCTCCATGCCAAATATTCGCAACAACCTTTTCGCTAGACAACTAAATGATTGTCTCCGAAGTATAAAAACTGTTTCATTCAAATTACCGATATTACCTATTCTAAAACTAAATAGCAAATGATGATTGTAAATAAGAAGCTTCTAACACTGCAGGGTGATTGGATGAGACTATTACCACCAAACTGTTTCGCATGGGTTTCCCGTTAGCACGTCTTCTGTCTCTTTAGGATCTAGAGTTTTCATCACTCCGAGCTTGAAATGCCAGTCGAAGCAGCAGTATCTTACAATCTTTACTTCTTTGCCTTCTATTCCTTCAGGCAATTTTTCGTTCGGAGTTCTTTTCGAGAAGCATTTTAGCTCTACGGTGAAGATGCATTTCTCCCACTTTTCCCCCTCCTCATCGACCACAAATTCTCCGGTCCTCTCAACATCTAAAGCGACACCCTGTAGTTTTTTAATAATTCGGGGCATATCCGTCACCATTCAACATCAAACGTCATCAATACTTAATTTAAGTATTATCAAGAAACCTTCATATAGCATTTAGGTAATGCGGGCTTTTGATAAGTCTGTGAATCCTACTTTTTGTCTAACGGCAATGACTCTAAGGAGAAATAATGTTAACCATTTTCGTCCACGGAATCTTTTATGGGTAGACCCTGTTGATTAATCTTGGAAAGGCTATTGCATCTCTAATGTGGGTTAGCTTACAAATCCATGCGATTGTTCTTTCAACACCAAGTCCAAAGCCTGAGTGCGGTACAGATCCATATTTTCTGAGGTCTATGTACCACTCATAATCTTTAGAATTTAGTCTTTCGTCTTCAATCCTCTTGAGCAGCTCATTTAAGTCGTCGATTCTTTGCCCCCCGCCCGTGATCTCTCCATATCCTTCCGGCGCTAGCAGGTCTACCGATAATGTTACTTCCGGTCTACTAGGATCTGGCTTGTGATAGAATGCTTTGACACTTTTGGGGAAGTGTGTTACGAAAAAAGGTTTATCAAATTTCTTTGTCAGCTTCTTCTCTTCTACATATCCTAGATCATCTCCCCAGCTGAAGTTTAAGCCCTCTTGGCGGAGAATATCGACAACTTCGTCGTAAGTTATCCTAGGAAACGGTGGCTTCATCTTAGTCAGATCCTCCGTCCTGCGCCCTAATGCTTGAAGATCCTCAGCAGCCATATTGCATAGCGAATCAATAATGTATGAAAGAAGATCCTCTTGAACCTTCATAATCCCCTCTAGGTCACACCAAGGCACCTCAACTTCTAGATGCCAAAACTCAGTGAGATGTCTGCGGGTACGCGATTTCTCTGCACGAAAGGACGGTGCAATTGTGTATATCTTTCCTAAACTTGCTATTGCCGCCTCAGCATATAATTGCCAGCTCTGGCTCAAATATGCTTCCTGACCGAAGTATTCAACCTTGAAAAGTGTCGATCCGCCTTCACACGCTGCAGTAATCAGTGTCGGAGCATTAAACTCCGTGTATCCGTTATCATTAAACCATTCTCTCGCAGCACTTAAGAATTTAGCTCTTACACGTAATATTCTCTGCATCTTCTGACTCCGTATCCATAGATGACGATGATCAAGCAGAAACTCTGGGCCGTGATACTTCTTCGCAATAGGATACCCCTCATCTGAGAGATGAAAGATTTTTAGATCTTGAACCTGTATTTCATATCCTCCAGGAGCCCTTTCATCCTTTCTTGCCATCCCGGTAATCTCAATAGTCGACTCCTGCGTGAGCTTTCCAATCTCTCTAAACTTCTCAGAGCCGACAACATCCTTCTTAACAGTGCATTGGATTAATCCGGTTCCGTCACGAACCAGAAGGAAATGTATACCACCACTGGAGCGCTTATTGTCTAGCCATCCTCGAATCGCGACCGCCTTGTCAGCATATTCTCCTCTAAGTATGGATGATACGCTGATTGTCATGCTCATTTAGGGAAACCTCATTACAAATTTTATGCTCTACAGATTGGTATAAGAAAGCATTTCTATAAGCATTTTTAATGTGCAGACGGTTGGTTTCTTGTGATATTTCCGTCCGCAAATTTACATCTGCCTTTTCTTACCTTTCCAGAACTTGGGTCTCAATCTTTTCCTCTCGATATTTTTCAGTCGAGCCTGAGCCATCGCGATCCTTGTCTTTGAAGGTTCACGTCTCCGCCGCAGCTTAACCTTATATGCTAGCATTTTGAGCGCCTCTTCGGATGATCTATCCCTTCTTCTCTTCCTATCGATGTCTATTCCATTTTTCTCACATTGATCCTTCTCGAATTTCACTTTAAAAGATATCGGGTCAACCGAGGATACATGCCAGCCAACCGTCATCCACGCCTTAGAATGCGAATTAACCCAACTATTTTTCCACCAGCTCTTATTTCCAGCCGAACCTGGCAACTTTTGCCCTATTATTTCTTCAATTTTCGAAAAAGATAGTGTGACCTCATCACAGTATTTGCCAATCTTCGCTAGATATTCACCCAACTTGAAGTATTTATAATGGGATAACTTGGGCATTATCTGTTTCTTTCCACACCCTAGACATAATGGTGATCCATCGTCACCGTGTACGCTACAGTTTCCACAGTATAGAAGATTGCATTTGGAGCAGCGGACCAGAAGTCTAATATGGTACTCGATTCCGCAAAGTGAACAATGTTCTTGAAGGCGGAAGATCTCATCCCCAAACTATTTGCTTTCATCATGGTTGATAAGCATATTAAAGCCTTATGTTTCATTCCCCTAGATTCTTGACATTAGAAAAACGTTAAATCATATTTGATGCAAACTAGCTATTTCGGTGATAGTATGAAGACAACACCAATCGGGATGGCTATTCTTAACGATGAGAGAGAACATGTTTGGAGAGCGAATAGCCGAGAATGCATGGAGAATGTTCAGAGATGGGCTGAAATAATCCGAAACGGCGTAAAGAATCTTGATGGAACTTCACCAGAAGTCGTTGTGGGGTCCGAAACCATAACATCTCCGAAGTCGGCTAGAAAGGTTGGTGAGGAACTTTTGAGAGCAGGCTGCAGATCAATCATCCTATGCTACTATGTCTGGGACTTTCCATTCCTTGTCTGGCCCTTCATAAATACTATTGGAAGAAACAAGCCCATACTTTGCCTTTCAAACAATAGCGGAAAGTATCCCGGAAATGTTGGATTGCTTGCAACTGATGGCGCGTTAAGGCAAGTGGGGATCCGAACTCACCGAATAGTCGGGGACATGAACGATCCTGAGACACGCGCAAAGGTAATTAGTTGGGTGAGAGCCGCGCAAGCCTACACAAACATTCAAAATGAGGTTTATGGTATGTACGGCGGCCACTCAATGGGTATGGAGACAGGGTACTTCCATCTTGTCCCCATAATCAAAACATTTGGTGTGACAGTTAGCCAAATAGATCAGCTCTTACTCGTAAAGGTTATGGAGACAATCGACGAGAAAGAAGTTGAAAGAGGACTTAAATGGTTTGAGGATCTCTTAGGGGACCGTATAAGATATGATGGAAAAATGCTTACAAGAGAGACGCTAAAGACGCAAATTCGACTTTACCTGGCAATAAAGAAGGTAAATGAGGAAAAGGGATTTGACTTCTGCGGTCTAAAGGGTCAAAGAGAACTCACAGAGTATGTCTGTTTAGGCGACGTCCCAGAAATGCTTCTGAATGATCCATATGATTGGAATGGTCCTAAGGAACCTACAGTCTGCGCAACAGAGGCGGATTCCTTAGCAGCTGTAACTATGCAGTTGTTAAAATATGTTAGTGGTGGCCTACCTGTCCTCTTCATGGACGTCAGACTCTATCACCGAGATAAAGATTTGTGGGACTTCTGCAATTCAGGAAATCATGCGAGCTGGTACGCTTCTAGAAGTATGGATCCAAAAGAGAATTTCAAGAAGGTTACATTACATCCTGCATTAGAATACTATTTTAAGGCGGGAGGAGCGTCAGTCGAATTCGATGCGGCACCCGGAGAAATCACCTTTGCTCGCCTTGGCCTATGGGATGACAGGCTTTATATGCTGATAGTTCTCGGGGAGGCAGTAGAGTTGCCTCCTGAAGAGAGAAAAGCTATAAATGCAGAGACAAATCCGACATGGCCGCACGTCCACGCTAGGCTAAATTCTAGTTTTGAGGAATTCATAAAGCTTTTTCCATGCAACCACATATTGGGCGTTGCAGGCAACTATATGCAGGAGCTTATCTACCTCTGCGAGATCGCTGGCATCGAGCCGGTAGTACTAGGTCCAGAGGGGAAAAACTATATACAACCAATTTGGAAGCGAGTTTAATAGGGATCAAGAATTCCGCTTAGCTAGTTAGACATTCATAAGATCTTATTTTCTAGGATTGCCGAGAGCTCCTTACCAAACGCTGATCTCAAAAGTTCATGGGGCCTCCCGATTCTTTCCTCCAACCCTGGATCGAAACTTATTTCGCCTAAAAAATTAGTCCCCAACTCTTCTGCAATCTTCTTTATTCTGGAAACCTTTCCAATCTTCATATTTTCAATAACACCTAAAATTGGCAAACCGGTTTCAAGAAGTAAGCTGAGAAGTTTTTTGACCGTTTCGACAGAGAGGAGTGAAGAATTGGTTATTACCAGATATTCTGTTCTTTTCAGGTAACGTGCAATATCCAGAAAAGTATCTCCTATGCCAGGCGGCATATCCAAGAAAAGCAGGTCTAGACTATCCCAGCGTGTCACTGCTAACATATCAAGCAATGCGTCAGAGACCTCTGCACCCCTTAGTGGAAGCGGACGATTCTTTGAATATGCAAGGATAGACATGAACTTTACTCCATTAACTTTTATGGGGACAACTCCCTTATCCTCGCTAAACTTTAGGGAAACTTCGCCCATGATTGTATGGTCCGACGGCCCTGTAAAGTCTAAATCAAACAAGCCTGCTTCAAACCCTCTCCCAGCAAGGACTAAAGCTGATACTGTTGCGATAAGGGATTTTCCAACCCCACCCTTACCACTAACCACGCCTATTATTCTATCAACGTTCTTCAGTCTATGATCTATAATTCTTGATCTTGGATCAATCAACTCCACTCTTCCTCTTTCCCACAATATTCTTGACCCAGACGCCTTTCCCCTTCACGATATTATAGTCCGGGCTACCGCATCTTGGACACCTTAAAAAAGCGTGAGCGATTTCTGGAATGAAGTGGATGGCCTCTAGGGCTTCTTCATCCATCTTAACATCTTTAAATGACCAGAAATTAGAGCATGATCGACATTCAAATTCCGCGTTCTCTTTCTCAATCCTGAAAACCGCCCTATTAAGCTTACACGTCTTGAGATTTGAGAGAGCGAAAATGAATATTTCCTCATCTACTTGTTGGAGTTCCCCTAGCTGCAGGACAACTTCCTTAACTTCCTCAAGATCCTCCCTTTCGGCGATTTCTTGTAATGCGTTTAGGACCGCCTCTGCAAGGGCCCACTCATGCATATGAGTTACTCCAACACTAAGTTATTTAAGACTAACGTCGAGGATGAATGGGTAAACCAAATCTTCGTGAAGCAGTCCGCCTGAAATATCTTTTAATCCAGAATATTCTTAGTTTAAGTAGAATCTAGAGCATTTGAGGTGGTATATGTTGGCTGTCTCAAGAAGCGAGCACGTAACCATGTTACATGGGGCCGGAGGTTTAGTCATGCATGACTTGATCAAAGATCGCATAATTAAGCACTTTAGCGGTGCGAGCAGAATGCTGAGTACAGATGTGCCCTTAGAGGCTTTGGATGATGCAGCAGTCATTGAAGACCTCGTACTGAAGAGTGATACTCATGTTGTTAAACCAATCTTCTTTCCTGGAGGCGACATAGGTCGGCTTGCAGTCTCAGGAACAGTCAATGACATTGCTGTGATGGGGGGCCAGCCAAAAGCTTTGGCTTGCGGCCTAATTTTAGAGGAGGGACTTAGGATGGACGAACTGGATAAAATTCTTACAAGTATGCGTGAAACTTGCCTTGAGGCGGGCACTGCAATTATAACAGGGGACCTAAAGGTTGTTGAGAAGGGTAGCTTAGGCGGCTGTATAATAAATGTTTCAGGGATCGGTTTCAGAAGCGAATATCTAGACATAAATCTCTCAGTTGTAAGACGATTCAGGAAAAACTTTTCACGACGCTGGATTCTCGATTCAAATATTTCGCCTGGCGATAAGATAATAATTTCTGGGACGATAGCGGATCATGGTTTGGCCGTACTATCAGCCCAAGAGGAGTTGAAATTTGGAGGCGATATAAGATCGGATGTTAAGCCATTGAATCACCTTATCGATCGTCTACTCGGAGAAGTTGGGGGAGTTGTTGCAATGAAGGATCCAACCCGTGGAGGATTAGCAGATGCTCTAAACGAGTTTGCAGAGAAATCAAATGTCGGCATAATGATTGAGGAGAGTAAGATCCCTATTAGGCGGGACGTCCAAGTTGCATGCGAAATGCTGGGTTTGGACCCCTTAGAAATCGGGAATGAGGGAAAGATTGTGATAGGAATTGTCCCAGAAAAGGCCGAGGAAGCTCTTGACCTTTTAAGGTCGACTGAAGAAGGGAAATATGCGGAAATTATTGGAGAAGCAACTGCCGAGTTCCGGGGGGTAGCAATGCGAACAGTTGTGGGCGGCAAAAGGATAGTACTAAGACCGATGGGGGATCCTATTCCCAGAATATGCTGAGAGTAAGAAATGTTTACTATATAGAATTATAAGAGAACTGGGTGAATGAATTGAATCAAGAAGAGAACATGATTATCAGGTGTTTGTCTTCTCTCTCGTCATTTGAGAGAGATGTTTTGTTGGCTACTTTGAATGTACCAAAGGGAAAAGTGACGACCTATAAGAGGATAGCGATAAGGATTGGTAGACCAAAAGCTTGTAGAGCAGTTGGAAACGCTTTACATCGAAACCCGTTGCCAAGGACGATTCCTTGCCACAGGGTTGTGCGGTCAGATGGTATAATTGCCGGAGACCCTGAAGAAGTTTCTTTCAGAAGAAGACTTCTTGAGCAAGAGGGAATACCAGTAGTTGGGAACCGAGTGAAAATTAGCGAAAAAATACTTTACTGACGCCAAGATGATAATCTGTGCGGAAAGCAATAAAGTTTTAATAATCCCACGTCTGGTTAATTAGATGCCTATTAAAAGATGCTTGAATTAAGATTCGAAGGAGCGGGAAGTTATATTGAGTGGAGATCAAACTCAGTATCTTTATGTTCCAGGTGCAACTACGGTTGGAGTCGTCTGTAAGGATGGAGTAGTTCTCGCTTCGGAGAAGAGGGTTTCATACGGATCTTTCGTTATGAGTAAGTCTGGGAAAAAAGTCTTCAAAATAACGGAAAGCATCGGCGCAGCTTGCGCTGGTCTAGTATCCGACATGCAGATCCTCATACGCGAGGTAGGCGCCTATGCAAATCTTTATAGACTCGAGTCCGGTCGTCAAATATCGGTGAAGTCCGCAGCAAAAATGGTTTCGAACCTTCTTTTCAACCGTAGACTCTTCCCATTAATAACTGAGACGATCGTTGCGGGAGTAGATGATGAAGGACCATCCATGTACGTGCTCGACGTTCTCGGTTCAAATATTCAGGATAAGTATACGGCTGTGGGTTCAGGAGCAGAGATAGCTATGGGGACGCTTGAGGATGGCTACAGAGATGACCTAACAGTTGAAGAGGGGAAAGACTTAGTAACACGCGCAATCAAATCAGCAATAAGCCGAGATGCAATGAGCGGAGACGGCATAGACTTTCTAATCATAACAAAGGACGGTATTCAAGAGGAATCCATCAAGTTCTAGTCTCAGTGAGCTACTTTATGCCTTGAATGGAGACCTCGAAGCAGATGACTGAACCATTCAACCTTTCAGATTCAGAAGGTGAGTTTCTAGTAAAACTGGCCAGAATGGCTGTAGACAAGACCCTCAGATATGGTGAGATCATTTCTCCGCCTCCAGACACCCCTGAAAAGTTTCAGGAGCCAAGAGGCGTATTTGTAACCTTAAATAGTATTTCAAACGGGCAGAAGAGTCTTAGGGGATGCATAGGATTTCCCTACCCCACATATCCGCTTGTCCGCGCGGTTATAGAGGCAGCAGTAGAGTCTGCAACTAGAGACCCCCGTTTCCCCCCTGTCTCTATTTCCGAGCTGGACAGTACACTGTTTGAGATAAGCGTGCTCACAAATCCAGAGTTAATATCTGTTTCCTCTCCAACCGAGTATCCATCCAAGATCAATATTGGGTCAGATGGGCTTATAGTTGAGAGAGGGTTCTATAGAGGATTACTTCTTCCTCAGGTGCCGATAGAGTGGGGATGGGACGCAGAAGAGTTCCTATGCCAGTCCTGCATGAAGGCTGGACTGTCCCCTGATTGCTGGGTTCTGAAGGGGACAAAGATCTACAAGTTCTCTTGTATTATTGCAGAGGAGATAGAGCCTAATGGCAGAGTCGTCGTTGTGGATCTACGCGAAAAGAATGGGGCTTCCAAACTCGAATCGCTTCTTAGGCGGTAGAATAATATTACAAAAAAAGGCGGAAGGTCAAACAAGCGGAAAAATAGGTGTCTTCGTCAATTTCACCGTCTTGCCATTCAGTACCGCTAACGTGTCCTCAATTCTCACGCCACCGAATCCCGGAATATATATTCCAGGCTCGATTGTTATAGTATTTCCGTAAGACAGTGTGTCTGTGCTTCTAGGCCCGATAGTTGGCGGCTCATGAACATCTAGGCCCACACCATGCCCCAGGTTATGCACAAAATATTCACCATACCCCTTAGACTCAATTAAGGATCTAGCTTTTTTATCAACTTCTTTGGCTTCTACACCGGGATGAATCCTCTCAATTGCTATGCGCTGTGCCTCTTCTACAACCCTGTAAACCTCGGATTGTTTCGCACTTGGCTTTCCAATGACAAATGTCCGTGTGAGGTCTGCACAGTATCCCTGAACCCTTGCGCCTATATCTATTACGACGAGATCACCGTTTTTCATCTTTCTCTCGCCACATCCTCCATGCGGAAATGAAGAGTTCAAACCGGATGCAACAATTGATTCGAAAGCGAAGCCTTCTGAGCCTGCTTTTCTCATTTCATACTCGATCTCAGCAGCCACTTCACGTTCCCTAAGTCCTGGTTTCAAGATTTCAACAGCTTTTTCCATAGCGCGAGATGCGAGTTTAGCCGCCTCCATCATAAATTGTAATTCAGATTCGTCTTTAACTTTACGTAGATCCCAAACCATACTGTCTCCTGTCTCAAGCGCCCTCTTCTTCAAACTCTTCTTTATTTTGAGATACGAGTCAGCTCTCAATGTGTCGAATCCTATACGTTCAAGACCTAAAGACATTATTCTGCGGCTCAGTATCTCTTCTAAGTCTTCGCCGATTCTAAGAAGTTCAACGCAAACGTCCCTTGCGTATTCTTTGGCGGCTTCAAAATTTACGCTATAAACAAAAAGAATACAGTCTCCGTCTTCAGGTATAAGTAGGGCTGAACCACCGGAGAAGTTGGTAAAATACTGCATATTCTTAACATTCATGATCAGGAAACCATCGAGGTTTCTGCAAGAAAATTTCTCTCTTAGTGCTTCGATGCGGTCTCCCATACAAGTCTTCCTCCGCCACCATACCATGCTGTCTTAGCCAGATAAAATGAGTTATAATGTTGTGTATTTGGAATTCAAGTCTAAATTATCTCAGCTACCAGTGATTATAACGTACAATTTCATCCAGCGGTTTTCGATCCACCACAGGTCCCTTTCTCTCAGCTGGATAGCCGAGTTCAACCATTGCAACTATGCGTGCACCTTCTGGAAGTCCGAGGACTTTCTTTATCTCCTCTTCTTCATGGAAGACGCCAAGCCAACAAGTTCCAAGACCCAGTTCCCACGCTTCTAAAACAAGGTTTTGTAGGGCGATTGCCACATCGATTTTCCAGAAGTCTGTACCGGGAAAACTTTCGCTGGGGATTGCGCATCCGACGATTATAATTGGAGCCGTCAGAACTGGTCCTCTTCGATGAGGCGGTCGAAGACTTTCCTTCACTTTTTGATCTGTTACAATTATGAAACGCCAGGGCTGTCTGTTGCCAGCTGACGGCGCAAGCCTTGCCGCTTCTAGAACTCTTAAAAGTTTTTCTTGCTCTACGGGCCTAGGCTCGAATACCCTTATACTTCTCCTTGTTCTTATAGCATCGAAAACATCCATATATGCCACCGAGATGAATGAGATCGTGACTCCTATAAGCCTATTGGTGAAGCCCCGGATCAATAAGTCCTCATTGGACGCCAAATATATTAATTGGGTAGATCATTCTTCTAATTTATTGAAATGAACGACATAGAAATTGCAAAAAAAATACTGGTCAAAGATAATCTTTCGCTCGCAATAGTAAAAAAGGGTGAAATTATCTTCCGATCAGATGCGACTGGTATTGTAGGTCTGCTTACGGCTATAGAAAGATTGGGCGAGAAAATGCATAAATCTTCCGTGGCAGATAGAATTGTTGGAAAAGCCGCTGCACTCCTCCTTGCAGGTTCTCACGTCGATTTTGTTTATGCTGAAATTATGAGCAATGAAGGATTAAAGGTTCTGAAGGAGAATAATGTTAACTTACAGTATGGAAGACTTGTTCCATTTATACTGAACAAGCATAAGAATGATATTTGCCCCTATGAGAAATTCTCTTCATTATTAAGCTCGCCTGATGAAGCCTTCGAGATGCTAAGAAAGTTTGCAGATAATCTTAATCTCTTTCCGATATATGATTCCCCAAATGGCTGATTCAGTCGGGATAAATCTTTTTTAAAACTTCTTTCGGGTCAAACGCTTCTTTTGACCTAACCGAAGCCTCTTCCACATATAATTGGATAGCAAACTTCAATGCTTCCTCACTCACCGGTATGAAATCCAAATCGGACCTAAAGTAATCCATTAATGAGGCTGCACATGCGAATCGTAGAATTTTATCTTCTAGTCTGGCGGAGAACTTCACAATCTCCTCTTGAATCTCTCCCAGTATCGCTTCTCTCGCCTTGGATACAACGTCGAAAACTTTTGGAGTGACCATGATGGGTTTCGGCTGGAATTTACCCTTCACTAGAAAATGGCCTGTTTGAATTCCATATACCAGGGTCAAGTGATCCCGAATCTTCTTAGATCCCTTCTCGATATCTATGGCGCCAAGCGCAAGCTTCATCTGGCTTCGCGTTATCTCAATAAACCTTTCTTTTGTCAATCTATGCAGTCTGCAGAGCATCCTATCCTCGATTGCGTTAAAGTTCGGATCTTGAACTGTAACTAAGTATCCACGATCCTGAACCGAGACATTGTAATTTACTGAGAAGAATGAAGAAAACCGGTATGGACCTATTATCCCAGTATGGGTCTCATATTTTATCTCACCCTGCTCCATCGCTATTTTAAGGGGCTCAACCATCCCCTTATATCTAAAAAAATCGTTAAACTCTGGGACAATGAAGTTGAAGACCTTCCCAGCATAGGCCTGCCCTATTCTTATGAAACGTGCAGGCGTCATTCCGCCGCAGTAGCGATTTCTTCCAGGTATTCCATGCGCCCCAATTTTCGCGTCGGGTTTGCCTAGTATCATGTCCCTTGTAGAGAAGCTCTTACCAGTTCCAGGATCGCCAAAAAGCGCAAGTGACCATCCTGTTTTTTTCCCTGTCTTTCCCCGCTCGTGAATAATATCTGTATTTGCAAGACCATACTGCTGTGTTATGCTTAGCAGACTATCAAAGCACAGTAGCGGTCCGAATAGGTCTTCTAGGTAAGCTGATAATGAAGATATGCCGAATTCTTTTCCAAATTTTATAGTTTCCTCAAGTCTTTTCTTTAGAAGGTCGTTCAAGTATTCATCAAGTTCCCGATCCATTGCTTCAACTCTTTTTTTCTCTTCTTCTACGTAGTCAATCCGCTCCTGCGCCTCTCCTGTAGTGTAGACCTGCTCAGTTATCTTTCCAGGAGGTCTACTCTTTAGACCAAGTTCGATCTCAAGTATAGGCAGCGTCTCTCTCGGTATTTGCCATTCTCGGTATTTTTCACCTTTATATAATGGCGCAATTATTCCAAGCCTTTCCAGCTCATTCAAAGCATCTTGTAGATCTATCTTCTTTACAGTTTTTCGTAATTCTTCGAAGGATGCGCTGCCACCCAACTTTATCATTGTCTTCAGTATTGAAATGGCTTCTGTGCCTATTCTCAGCACGGATTTTTGGATACTGTCCTGAATGTTTTTCCATGAACCCTCTAGGCTTAGCTTACCACCCTCCAACGTATAGAACATCCCTCTAAAAACAGCCCACTCTCGGGGGTTAAATTCTCTAAATATAGATTTTAAGCCTTCATCATCAATGTTGGAAGATATTTCGAGGGCTGCTTCGCCTTCATCTCTTATAACCCAGCCGTTTGGAAACTGATCGAAAAAACGAATCTTCAGTCTCTTTCCAATCCTGTATAGATCTATTATATGAAATGCTCTTTTCAATAGGATGGCGCGTTCAAGAACCTTCTCTTTTTCTTCTCCCAAATCCTCTCGCCTCTCCCGACAAACACTTTATGTCAACTCCCAATCTAAAGACTTATTAGCAGACATGATTCCATGAGATTGAAGGCTGTTCTCAGAGATAAAGCTTCAAGATTTCATCTTTCTCTTTTGAGGTTATCCAGCCCTCCTCTTCAAGCCCATCAAGCCCTTTTCTTAACTCCTCCCCAAAACTCGACATTTTAAGTAGATTCTTTGCCTCACATATTCCTCTGACATATTCCCTAAATAATGGGTCCTTTTCCAAACTCTTTCTCATGCTTTCAAAGATTAGTGAGTTTATTTCTGGCGATTTTGGGGAAAGCAGCATATGCATCCTTGATTCAAGACTGAACGAAAAAAGTGCTTTCTTAATTCTGTCCACAATCCCACGATAGCTCTCAATCATGACTGGTGGGTGAACATCAAACCTCTTCTTTTCTTTAGACTCATATATGACCAAGTAGAACGGTATTTCGATCAGCAATGCATCTTCAGCTTTGTAAGGCAATACCCTCCCTTCAAAATCTTTTATACTCCTATTTCTTTTTTCTATGAGGCTCTTTATCTGAGATTCTATCACATCTGCTTTTCTTTCAATTTCGCTGATTTCATCTCGTCTCTTTGAAATCTCCTCGTTTCGAGAATTTTCCAGAGCCTCCACTTTCTTGATTTCCTCGGCGGTTATTTCCAAATATCTTGTTTCTACTTCAGCTATTCTCTTCTCATATTCGGTCTTTATCTTGTCCTTTGATTTCTTGATTGTACCTAGGTGTTCAACGAGTTTCTTCAACGTTTTTTTCTCAACTTCAATCCTATAATCCAGTCGGCTTGTACTTCTTTTTGGATACTTTTTCTTTTGCTCTTTTCGCCGCTTTTCCAGCCCATCCACTACAAGCTCCACATCCTTAATTCTCTTTGAAATCCTCTCTTCTTCTTGAAGAAGCTTCTTTAACTTCTCCTCTGCTTGCGCTCTTTCTTTCTTGATCTCTTTTTCCTTCTCCTTAGCCATGATCTCGATCTTTTTATTTAGGAACTCTCTTGCTTCCGAAATTATTGACTCGTATTCTCTCCATATATGCTCAATCTCTATTGCTATTTTCTCTTTATGATACTCAGTCTGCTCGCCAAGTACTCTGAGCGCGAATTTAAGCGCATCAACATCTTCCGCCAATCTTTCCAACTCATGAATGTACAAGTATGCTCGCTCCCTCGCTTCACCCTCAGGAACTCTGAGAAGATCTACATTTGAAATTGGCATCCCGCACTCGGATGCGCATCCTTCCCTCACGAGGCTTAATAATGAGGTGGATAAATGTTCGCTATAAATTACTGAGTTCAGCGTTTGGGTCTTTTGGGAAGCGAAGCCCGCGAAAGTCTTAATATTATTGTTAAGCGTCTCTTTGAATGTTTCTAATGATGTTGAGGACTTGATTAAATCCTCTGTGAAACTCTTAATGCTAGGAACTTCTTCCTTTACTAGCACGGTTGTGCATAGTGCTGCACCATCAACTATTATACAGTTTTCTTTCCAAGGAATAAGCCATAATGGATATTCAAGTTTAGATATGGCCTCTATTTTTTCCGGCGTCCCAATAAATGAGGTCTTCTTTCTTCTTGCTTCTGAGAGACATACGATCGCGGCTTTTTCCATTTCATTTGTAAAAGGTTTATCTCTTCCGGGTTTTAGACTAGCATAAGGTAGAATAAGCCTTTGCTGCATCTGTTTAGCCATCCTAACTGTGCCAACGATTAAATGGTGGTAGGATCATATCTAATCCAATTCTTTTTCTAAGTATATAGGAAGCTAAGGGCTTTATCAACAGTTCCGGCGTCGAGTTTTTCATACGCCTCTGTGCTTCCAACATCATACCAAAAAGCGTCTGTAATATATCCGTATACCCTATCTTTCTTTTCCATAATATATGGGATCACTTCCCCCATGAGGTCTAGTTCTCGTTTGTTCTTTATTAGCTCCTCCATGCTTTGCAAAGTTTCACCTTCTAGGGCTGCGATTGCGATGCTGACAGGTTTTTCATACTCCGGTTTCTCTTTAAATCTGGTGATACGCCCGTCTTTTCCTAAGTCTGCAACTCCAACCCTAAGCGAGAATCCTCTCGATAGGGCAATAGTGGCCTGTGCATTCTTCCCTCTATGATAGTTTAGGAAATCAGTTAGATTCATGTTTGTAAGAATATCTCCATAATACACTAATAGAGTGTCGTCCCTATTTATGGCACCTTTACGGTACGCATTAACTATGGCTCCAGCTGTCCCCTTTATTTTCGGATCATCATAGACATATGTCACGTTAATATTGAACCTTGAACCATCCTCAAAGTAATTCACGATTTGCTCTGCCTTATATCCAACAAGCAATATTACTTCCATAATGCCATGAAACTTGAAAAGCCGAAGGACATACTCTAAGAGCGGTCTCTGCGACCTTCCAATAGGGATCATCGTCTTCTGAAAGTAGTATGTGATAGGCCTAAGTCTTTTCCCCTCCCCTCCACATAAAACTACTCCTTTCACTCGCCCCATACTCTGCCTCCAAATGAAAGCTCTAAAGGATTGACGTCTAAAGGTTTATTTACGCCTTCTTTGTATCGGACCCGGTTACGGTTTGACTTGAACCTTCAGATTTCTCTTCCTCTTTTGTTTCTGCCTCTATCTCCTTCTCTATCTCCTCTATAGGTTTAGGCGGAGGTGTAGTTGCCATTGTCCAACCAATCCATGCGCCGATGAACATCACACCAAAAAACGCTATTAAGACCACGAGGGCAACTGCCCAGAAAGGAATTTCCCCTGCAGATACCCACGGAAACATCCATGAAACCGCTCTGGGAGCAAATATTAGAACCGCGTATCCAATCATAAGAATAATACATACAACACATATTAGAGCTCCAATCACCTGATCCTTACTTGCCAAAATTTATCACCACGAGAAACAAGTAGCAATATCACTATTTATAAATCTTATTATAAGATCGACATTACTAATAGACAATATCAGGGTCAGTTAAAAAATTGCAAAAAGGCTCAGCAGCTTGTTGAGATAAATATTTATTAAGGAGCCTAAAGATACAAATAACACGTCGAGCTTAAAGCTCGCAACCGCAACTTAATGGCGGCGTCAACACGGATGAAAAAGGCGGACAGCCTCTGAATGATGTGTTGACCTCCAGTTGCGGGAACAAGACATGCGGATCTAAGTCGGAAGACTTAGATCTAAGGTGGGTTTGGCGCATCGTGCTTCCAGTTTCAGCCTAACCGCGACCGTCCTAACTCCGGTTGATCCTGCCGGACCCCACTGCTATCGGGGTGGGACTAAGGCATGCAAGTCAGTGCCTTCAGCCACGGTGAAGGCACGGCGGACGGCTCAGTAACACGTAGCTAACCTGCCCTTAGGACGGGGATAACCCCGGGAAACTGGGGCTAACACCCGATAGGCGAGAAGGCCTGGAATGGTTTCTCGCCTAAAGGATGATGGGACCATGCTTCCATCATCGCCTAAGGATGGGGCTACGGCCGATCAGGTAGTTGGTGAGGTAACGGCTCACCAAGCCTATAACCGGTACGGGCCGTGAAAGCGGGAGCCCGGAGATGGGCACTGAGACAAGGGCCCAGGCCCTACGGGGCGCAGCAGCTACGAAAACTCCGCAATGCGCGCAAGCGTGACGGGGCTACCCCGAGTGCCGTCCGCTGAGGACGGCTTTTCTCCGGTGTAGCGAGCCGGAGGAATAAGGGGAGGGCAAGTCTGGTGTCAGCCGCCGCGGTAATACCAGCTCCCCGAGTGGTGGGGACGATTATTTGGCCTAAAGCGTCCGTAGCCGGCTCTGCAAGTCTCCCGTCAAATCCAACGATCTAATCGTTGGGCTGCGGGAGATACTGTAGAGCTAGGGGGTGGGAGAAGCTGACGGTACTCTTGGGGTAGGGGTGAAATCCTATAATCCCAAGAGGACCACCAGTGGCGAAGGCGGTCAGCTAGAACACGCCCGACGGTGAGGGACGAAAGCTGGGGGAGCGATCCGGATTAGATACCCGGGTAGTCCCAGCCGTAAACGATGCAGGCTAGGTGTTGGCGTGACTACGGGTCACGCCAGTGCCGCAGGGAAGCCGTTAAGCCTGCCGCCTGGGAAGTACGGCCGCAAGGCTGAAACTTAAAGGAATTGGCGGGGGAGCACCACAAGGGGTGAAGCTTGCGGTTCAATTGGAGTCAACACCGGGAACCTTACCGGGAGAGACAGCAGGATGAAGGCCATATTAAAGGTATTGCCAGACAAGCTGAGAGGAGGTGCATGGCCGTCGCCAGTTCGTGCCGTGAGGTGTCCTGTTAAGTCAGGCAACGATCGAGACCCGCACCCCCTGTTGCTACCGGCCTTGAGCCGGGCACACTGGGGGGACTGCCGCCGATAAGGCGGAGGAAGGAGCGGGCCACGGCAGGTCAGTATGCCCCGAATCCCCCGGGCC